>NZ_LEKG01000011.1:0-66407 GCF_001029515.1 Micromonospora sp. RV43
CTGGCTGGCCGGGGCGGGCAGCGTCACCGCCTCCCGGGCCGCCGACACGCCCCGCCGCCCGGCCAGCCAGTGCCCGCCCAGCCCGGCCACCGCCGCAGCGCCGGTGAGCAGCCCGGCGCCGCGCAGGAACCGCCGCCGCGACTCCGCGTCATCGTCGTGCCGTACCGGCTCCCAGCCGCCCGGGGTCTTCTCCTCCCCCGCAAGCGCGGCGACCGCCGGAGGCGGCGTCGACGGCGGCCGGTCCGCCGCGTCGGCCCGGTCGCGCCCGGCCTGCTCCCGGCGTGCCGGGCCGGCGCCCAGCGGTCCGGCCACGAACGCCCAGAGCGTCAGCGCGCCGAGTCCGCCGCCGACCAGGGAGGGCAGCGCGTCGAACGCGTTCGCGCCGGCCCGGGTCAGCGCGGCCGCGACACCGAGCACGGCGAACGCGGCGACGCCGGCCAGGCCGACCACCAGCCGCCGGGCCGCCGCCAGGCCGAGCAGCGCCCCGAAGGCGGCCAGCAGCAGCGCCGTCCCGACCAGCAGGGCGATCTTGTCGTACGTGCCGAAGACGTCGATGGCGAACTGCTTGACCGGCTCGGGCACCAGGTCGACGACGAGTCCGCCGACGGCGACGAGCGGCGCGGACCGGGGACCGGTCAGGACCGCCACGGGCTCGGCGGTACCGAGTGCCACCACGGCGGCGACGACACCGGCCAGTGCCGCGCGGCGGCGGGAGAGGGTGCTCACGGCGTCCAGTCTGGTCGACCCGCCGGCCCGGCTGCCAATGTCGTCAGCGTTCCGTAAGGGCATACGCGTCAGGGCACACCACCGGGTCGGCGGTGTGCCCTGACGTCGGGCCGTGCGGTCGGGTCAGAAGCCCGGGCCGTGCTGGTGGCCGTGACCGTGCGAGTGGCCGTGCCCACCGGCGGCCGGCTCCGGCTCGGCCGGCTTCTCCACCACGAGGCTCTCGGTGGTGAGCAGCAGGCCCGCGATCGAGGCGGCGTTGCTGACCGCGTTGCGGGTCACCTTCACCGGGTCGATGATGCCGGACTTGGCCAGGTCGACGTACTCGCCGGTGGCGGCGTCGAGGCCGTGACCCCAGTCCTGGGCGACGACCTTCTGCACCACCACGTAGCCGTCGTGGCCGGCGTTCTGGGCGATCCAGCGCAGCGGCTCGACGAGCGCCTTGCGCACGATCGAGACGCCGACCTTCTCGTCACCGGTGAAGCCCAGGTCATCGTCGAGCGCCGGCAGGATCTGGGCCAGGGCGGCACCGCCACCCGGGACCGTGCCCTCCTCGACCGCGGCCTTGGTCGCGGCGATGGCGTCCTCGATGCGGTGCTTGCGCTCCTTCATCTCGACCTCGGTGGCCGCGCCGACCTTGATCACGGCGATGCCGCCGGAGAGCTTCGCCAGCCGCTCGGCCAGCTTCTCCCGGTCCCACTCGGAGTCGGAGGCCTCGATCTCCTTGCGGATCTGCGCGACCCGGTCGGCGACCTCGGAGGCCTGCCCGCCACCGTCGACGACTGTGGTGTTCTCCTTGTCGACCACGACGCGACGGGCGGTGCCGAGCACCTCCAGGCCGACCTGGTCGAGCTTGTAGCCCAGCTCCGGGGCGACCAGCTCGGCGCCGGTCAGGATCGCCATGTCCTGGAGCATCGCCTTGCGGCGGTCGCCGAAGCCGGGGGCCTTGACGGCGCAGACCTTGACGGTCTTGCGCAGCGCGTTGACCACGAGCGTGGACAGGGCCTGGCCCTCGACGTCCTCGGCGACGATGAGCAGCGGCTTGTTGTTCTGGAGAACCTTCTCCAGCAGCGGCAGCAGCTCCTCGATCGCCGAGATCTTCTGGGTGGTGATCAGGATGTACGGGTCCTCCAGGACCGCCTCCTGCGCCTCCAGGTCGGTGACGAAGTTCGGCGAGATGAAGCCCTTGTCGAACTGGAGACCCTCGGTCACCTCCAGCTCGGTGGTGAGCGCGGAGCCCTCCTCGACGGTGATGACGCCGTCGCGGCCCACCTTCTCCATCGCCTCGGCGATCAGGTCGCCGATGGCGGCGTCCTGCGCGGAGACGGTCGCGACGTGCGCGATCGACTCCTTGCCGGCGACCTCGACGGCCTTGCCGAGCAGCGCCTCGGAGACCTTGGCGGCCGCCGCGTCGATGCCTCGCTTCAGGCCGGTCGGGTTGGTGCCGGCGGCCACGTTGCGCAGGCCCTCGCGGACCATGGCCTGGGCCAGCACGGTGGCGGTGGTGGTCCCGTCGCCGGCGACGTCGTTGGTCTTGGTCGCCACCTCCTTGACCAGCTGCGCGCCGAGGTTCTCGTACGGGTTGGTGAGCTCGATCTCCTTGGCGATGGTCACGCCGTCGTTGGTGATCGTGGGCGCACCGAACTTCTTGTCCAGGACGACGTTGCGCCCGCGCGGGCCGAGGGTGACCTTCACCGCGTCCGCGAGGGCGTTGACACCGTGCTCGAGCAGGTGCCGGGCGTCGTCCGAGAAGCTGAGGATCTTCGCCATCAGTATCCCTTCGAAGCGACGTCGCCCCGGCCCGGCGAGCCGGACCGGGGCAACGACACTGATCGGTTGCTTACTTCTCGATGACCGCGAGGACGTCGCGGGCGGAGAGCACCAGGTACTCCTCGCCGGCGTACTTGACCTCGGTGCCGCCGTACTTCGAGTAGAGGACGGTGTCGCCGACCTTCACGTCGATCGGCACGCGGTTGCCCTTGTCGTCGATCCGGCCCGGGCCGACAGCGAGGACGGTGCCCTCCTGCGGCTTCTCCTTGGCGGTGTCGGGGATCACGATGCCCGAGGCGGTGGTGGTCTCGGCCTCGTTCGCCTGGACCACGATGCGGTCCTCGAGCGGCTTGATCGCAACCTTGGTCGCGGTAGTCACGGGCATACCCTCCCGGGTACTTGGTGTCGTTGCCGGCCGGCATGCCGACCAGCGTCAATCTGCCACATGCCACCGGGCGGGGCCGTCGTCGCGGGTGCCGGTCCGCCTGGCGCTCAACCCCCGGGCACGAGGCTCGGGCGTTGGCACCCTCAGGGTGAGAGTGCTAATCGCAGGTTATTCCTCGGCTAGCACTCCGTCAAGGAGAGTGCCAACGCGTCGCCCTCCGTGTCGCGCCGGAACCGGGCCGGGAGAATGAGCGCGTGGATCTCGACCAGCTCACCGCGCTGCGTACCCCCGAGGGGTCGGCCGCGCTCGCCGCGGCCGAACGGGTGGCCGGCGGCGACCCGCTGGCGGCGGCGGCCGCGCTGCGTTCGGCCGGGATTCCCGGCGGGCTCGCGGCGGCCGCACTCACCCAGGCGGAGCTGCGCCGCCGGGCCGCCGGCAAGTTCGGCGCGGCGGCGGCCGGGATGTTCCTCACCCGGGCCGGGCTGGAGCAGGCCACCCGCCGCGCGGTCGCCGACCGGCGCGCCGCGCGGCTGCGGGCCACGGGTGTGACCACGCTGGCCGACCTGGGGTGCGGGCTGGGGGCCGACGCGCTCGCCGCGGCCCGCGCCGGCATCCGGGTGTACGCGGTGGAGGCCGACCCGGTGACCGCCGCGATGGCCGCCGCGAACGCCGAGGCGGCCGGGCTGGCCGACCTGGTGACTGTCGAGCGCGGTGACGCCACGGCGTTCGACGCGACAGGGGTCGACGCCGTGTTCTGCGATCCGGCGCGGCGGCGGGCCGGCACCGGGCGGCGTGTGTTCGACCCGAACGCCTACTCGCCGCCGTGGGACTTCGTCACCGGCCTGGCCGCGCGCGTGCCGCGCACAGTGGTGAAGGTGGCGCCCGGGCTGGACCACGCGCTGATCCCGGCCGGCGCCGAGGCGGAGTGGGTGAGCGTGGACGGCGACCTGGTCGAGGCCGCGCTCTGGTGCGGCGAGCTGGCCGAGGTCCCACGCCGCGCCACCCTGCTGCGCGAGAAGGAAGGGCCCCTTCTTAACGCCTCCGGTAGCAAAAGGGGCCCTTCCTATCACCTCACCGGGACCGGTGCGCAGGAGGCGCCGGTGGGACCGGTGCGGCGGTTCCTCTACGACCCGGACCCGGCGGTGGTGCGCGCGCACCTGGTCGCCGAGCTGGCCGCCGACCTCGACGCCACGCTCGCCGACCCGTCGATCGCCTACCTGTACGCCGACGAGGCCCGGCCCACGCCGTTCGCCCGCTGCCTGGAGATCACCGACGTGCTGCCGTTCTCGCTGAAGCGGCTGCGCGCCCTGCTGCGGGAGCGGCGCGTCGGCCGGGTCGAGATCCGTAAGCGCGGCTCGGCGCTGGAGCCGGAGAAGCTGCGCCGCGACCTGCGGCTGTCCGGCGACGAGGCGGCCGGTCTGGCGCTGACCCGGGTGGCCGGCGACCCCACTGTGCTCGTCTGCCGGCCGGTTCCGCCCGGCGGTTGACCCCGGCTCACGTTTCCGGCTCGCGGTGTCGCGGCGCGCGGGTTAGCTTGAGCCCGTGGCGGGCCCTGGCACTCCGGCGATCGCGTTGCTGAGCAAGCGGAAGATCGCCCACAGCACCCACACCTACGACGTCTCGCCGGACGCGCCGAACTACGGCGCGCTCGTGGCGACCGCGCTCGGCGTGGCGCCGGAGCGCGTGTTCAAGTCGCTCGTCACCGAGGTCGACGGCGGGCTGACGGTGGCGGTGGTGCCGGTGACCGGCGAGCTGGACCTGAAGGCGCTCGCCGCCGCGGCCGGCGGCAAGCGGGCGACGATGGCGGAGCGCACGACGGCGGAGCGCGCGACCGGATACGTCCGCGGCGGCATCAGCCCGCTCGGGCAGCGCAAGCGGCTACCGACTGTCATCGACGCCTCCGCGCTGACGCACCCGACGGTGTACGTCTCGGCGGGTCGCCGGGGGTTGCAGGTGCAGCTCGCGCCGACGGATCTGGTGGCGCTCACCGGGGCGACGACGGCGTCGATCGCCACTGCCTGAGCGGCTCGTGACGGTACGTATGGGAGCGTTTCCGGAACGCGCTCTCCCGGCGGTGTCCCGCGGGTGACAACCGCGTTGCTGAATTGTTACCGCCGCCAACAAACTTCTGACCTCGGCAGTCTTGCGGCGCATGGGAAGCGGGGAATACGTTGCCGGGCACAACAAAACATCACCACTCCCCCACCTCCGAAAGGACCCTGCACATGCGCAAGGGCTTCCTCACCTTCGCGGCCGTCGGTCTTCTCGCGACCGGCAGCATGGCCGCCTGCGGTGACAACGGCGGTTCTTCCGACGAGGCCGGCGGCTCCAACGCCAAGAAGCCGAAGATCGGCGTGATCCTGCCGGACAGCAAGTCCTCCGCCCGCTGGGAGGGCGCGGACCGCAAGTACCTCAAGGCGGCGTTCGACGCGGCCGGCGTCGAGTCCGACATCCAGAACGCGCAGAACGACAAGACCGCGTTCCAGACCATCGCCGACCAGATGATCACCAACGGCGTCAACGTCCTGATGATCGTCAACCTGGACTCCGGCACCGGCAAAGCCGTGCTCGACAAGGCCAAGTCGCAGGGCGTCGCGACCATCGACTACGACCGGCTGACCCTGGGCGGCTCCGCCCAGTACTACGTCAGCTTCGACAACGAGGCGGTCGGCAAGCTCCAGGGCGAGGGCCTGAGCAAGTGCCTGACCGACAAGGGCGTCAAGAACCCGTCGATCGCGTACCTCAACGGCTCGCCGACCGACAACAACGCCACCCTGTTCAAGAACGGGTACGACTCGGTGCTCAAGCCGAAGTTCGACTCGAAGGAGTACACCAAGGTCGCCGACGACTCGGTGCCGGCCTGGGACAACGCGCAGGCCGCCACGATCTTCGAGCAGCAGCTGACCAAGGCCGGCGGCAAGATCGACGGCGTGCTCGCCGCCAACGACGGTCTCGGCAACGCGGCCATCTCGGTGCTGAAGAAGAACAAGCTCAACGGCAAGGTTCCGGTGACCGGTCAGGACGCCACCAAGGAGGGCCTGCAGAACATCCTCGCCGGTGACCAGTGCATGACTGTCTACAAGGCGGTCAAGAAGGAGGCGGACGCCGCCGCCGAGCTGGCCATCGCGCTCGCCAAGGGTGAGCCGAAGGACACCGGCCAGACGGTCAAGGACCCGGAGGGCGGCCGGGACGTGCCGTCGGTGCTGCTGGAGCCCAAGGCCATCTACAAGGACAACGTCAAGGACGTGGTGGCCGACGGATACGTCACCAAGGAAGAGCTCTGCACCGGTGCCTTCGCGAAGCTCTGCACCGACGCCGGCGTGAGCTGACCCACCCGCCTCAGGCGGCGCCGCCCGGCACGGGGTTTCCCGTGCCGGGCGGCGCCCGCGCCGGACGGGATCCGAGACCTCCCTCCGCCCAAAGGAGAACCCCGTGTCCGCAACCCCCCTGCTGGAGCTACGCGGGATCGACAAGAGCTTCGGTCCCGTCCAGGTGCTGCGTGACGTCGCCTTCGCCGCGCACGCCGGCGAGGTGACCGCGCTGGTCGGCGACAACGGCGCCGGCAAGTCGACCCTGGTGAAGTGCATCAGTGGCATCCACCCCACCGATGCCGGCGAGTTCGTCTTCGACGGCCGCCCGGTGACCATCAACAGCCCTCGGGACGCCGCCGCGCTCGGGATCGAGGTCGTCTACCAGGACCTCGCGCTCTGCGACAACCTCGACATCGTGCAGAACATGTTCCTCGGCCGGGAGAAGCGCAGCGGCATCGTGCTCGACGAGCCGACCATGGAGCAGATGGCCGCCGAGACGCTCGCCGGCCTGAGCGTGCGCACCGTGAAGTCGCTGCGCCAGCACGTGGCCAGCCTCTCCGGCGGCCAGCGGCAGACCGTGGCCATCGCCAAGGCCGTGCTCTGGAACAGCCGGCTCGTCATCCTGGACGAGCCGACCGCCGCACTCGGCGTCGCGCAGACCGCCCAGGTGCTGGAGCTGGTCCGCCGGCTGGCCGACAACGGCCTGGCCGTGGTGCTCATCTCGCACAACATGAACGACGTCTTCGCCGTCTCCGACCGGATCGCCGCGCTCTACCTCGGCCAGATGGTCGCCCAGGTGAAGACCACCGACATCACCCACTCGCAGGTGGTCGAGCTGATCACCGCCGGCCGCTCCGGCAGCCTCGGCCTCACCGGCGAGCCGGGCGGCAACGGCGCCGCGCCCGCCGACACCACTCCAGGAGCCGTCCGATGACCGCCATCGTCGTGAAGAAGGAAGGCCCGGCCGGCGTCACCCCGACACCGACCGTCGGCAGCCACGTGAACAACTACTGGCGCCGGGTACGCGGCGGCGACATCGGTGCGCTCCCCGCTGTGGTCATGCTCGTGACGCTGGCGGTGGGCTTCTCGATCGCCCGCCCGTCGTTCTTCACCGCCGGCAACCTGGCGAACCTGTTCACCCAGGGCGCGGCGGTCACGCTCATCGCGATGGGTCTGGTCTTCGTCCTGCTGCTCGGCGAGATCGACCTCTCCGCCGGCTTCGCCAGCGGCGTCTGCGCCGCGATCCTGGCCAACGTGGTGACAGTGCTCGGCTACCCCTGGTACGTGGCGGTGCTCTCCGCCGTCGTCACCGGTGTGGTGATCGGCACCGTGCTGGGCCTGCTGGTCGCCAAGGTCGGCATCCCCTCCTTCGTGGTCACGCTCGCCGGGTTCCTGGCCTTTCAGGGCGTGGTGCTGACGCTCATGGACGAGGGCGCCAACATCGCGGTCCGGGACGACGTGCTCGTCGCGATCGCCAACCGCAACCTCTCGCCCGTGCTGGGCTGGTCGCTCGCAGCCGTCGCCGTCGTCGGGTACGCGGCCGTGCAGTTGCTGCGGCACCGCAACCGTGCCGCCCGCGGCCTGCTCACCGACCCGATCGCGGTGGTCGCCGCGCGGATCGCCGGTCTGGCCGTGATCCTCGGCGTGGCGGTCTACGTGCTCAACCTGGAGCGCAGCCGCAACGTGCTCGTCGTCTCGCTCAAGGGCGTGCCGATCGTGGTGCCGATCATCGCGATCCTGCTCGTCGTCTGGACGTTCGTGCTCCAGCGCACCAGCTACGGGCGGCACATCTACGCGGTCGGCGGCAACGCCGAGGCGGCCCGCCGGGCCGGCATCAACGTCGACCGGATCCGCATCTCCGTGTTCATCATCTGCTCCTCGATGGCCGCGATCGGCGGCATCGTGGCCGCCAGCCGGGCCAACTCGGTCGACCCCAACACCGGGGGCAGTAACGTACTGCTCTACGCCGTGGGCGCGGCGGTGATCGGCGGCACCAGCCTCTTCGGCGGCAAGGGCCGGATCCTCGACGCCGTGCTCGGTGGCGCAGTGGTGGCGGTCATCGACAACGGTATGGGACTGATGGGATACAGCTCGGGCGTCAAGTTCGTGGTCACCGGCGTGGTGCTGCTCGCCGCGGCGACCATCGACGCGCTGTCGCGTCGGCGGGCCGCCGCCACCGGCACGCGCTGACCCGGGGTACGGGAACACCATGGCAGTGGCAATGCGCGCGGGCCCCAGTCAGGACGAGATCCGTCGGCAGAACCTGGGCGCATTGCTCCGCTATGTACACGTCCACGGCGCCACCACGCGGGCCGAGCTGACCACAGCGCTCGGCCTCAACCGCAGCACCATCGGCGCGCTGACCGCGGACCTGGCCGGCGCCGGTCTGGTCAGCGAGGGGACGCCGAAGGAGACCGGCCGGGCCGGACGACCGTCACTCGTCGTCCGGCCCGAGTCGGGGCGGGTCTACGCGTACGCGTACAGCGTCGAGGTGGACCGGCTGCGGGCCGCGCGGGTCGGGCTCGGCGGTGAGGTGCTCGACCGCCGGGAGATGGACCGGCCGCGCAACCTGGTCGCCGGGGAGGCCGCCCCGCTGCTCGCCGGCGCGGTCAAGGAGATGCACCAGTCGGTGCCGCCGGATGCGATCTGCGTCGGCGCCGGGGTGGCCGTGTGCGGCATGGTCCGCCGGGAGGACGGGCTGGTCCGGCTCAGCCCCACCACCGGCTGGGTGGACGAGCCGATCGGTGCGGCGCTCGCCGTCGAGCTGGGGATAGACGTACCGATCACGGTGGGCAACGTGGCCGACGTGGCCGCGTACGCCGAGCACGCCCGCGGCGCGGCGGTCGGCTGCGACAACGTCATCTACATCTACGGCGACGTCGGCGTGGGCGCGGGCATCATCGCCGGGGGCCGGCGGCTGAGAGGGCACGGCGGCTACGGCGGCGAGGTCGGCCACATGGTGGTGGTCCGCGACGGGGTGCGCTGCGACTGCGGCCGGCGCGGCTGCTGGGAGACCGAGATCGGCGAGCACGGGCTGCTGCGCGCCGCCGGCCGGTCCGAGGCGCGTGGCCGGGACGCCCTGCTCGCCGTCTTCGACGCCGCCGACCGCGGCGACGCCCGCGCCCAGACCGCGGTACGGCAGGCCGGCGACTGGCTCGGCTTCGGCGTCGCGAACCTGGTGAACATCTTCAACCCGGAGATGGTCATCTTCGGCGGCACGATGCGTGACCTCTACCTGGCCTCCGCGGCGCAGGTACGCAGCCGGCTCAACTCCAACGGGCTGCCCGCGTGCCTGGAGCACGTACGGCTGCGTACCCCGAAGCTCGGTGGCGACGCGGCCCTGATCGGCGCCGCCGAGCTGGCGTTCGAACGACTCCTCGCCGACCCGCTGAACTGATCGGCCCGCCGATCCGTACCAGTGTGCGGACGGGCGGCCGGCTTGCGCGGCCGTCCACGACCCCGCGTACCGGTCCGGACCGAGGAGGCACCGCAACCATGGCATCGCTGGAATCCGCACGCCGCAAGCTGGCGCACCGGGTGGTACTGCTGCTCGCCGCGCTGGGCGCGGGGATCGGCGTCATTCCCGGGACGGCACAGGCCGCACCCAACCCCGGCGTGCAGATGAACGCCGCCGACATGACGCTGCTCAACGGCGTACGGCTGGCCGGGCTGTGGGAGATGCCGGCCGGGCAGATGGCGGCCGAGAAGGGCCAGTCCGCCCGGGTACGCGAGGTCGGCGCGGAGATCGCCAAGCAGCACGCGGAGCTGGACCAGCTGGTGGTCGAGGCCGCGAACAAGCTGGGCGCCACCCTGCCGACGGATCCGACGGCCGAGCAGAAGGGGTGGCTGACCGAGATGCAGAACGCCACCGGCGCCCGGTTCGACCAGATCTTCGTCACCCGGCTGCGGGTCGCCCACGGCAAGATCTTCCCGGTGATCGGCGCGGTCCGGGCCAGCACCCGCGACCCGATCGTGCGCAAGCTGGCCGAGGACGCCAACACGTTCGTCAACGACCACATGACCATGCTGGAGAGCACCGGGCTGGTGCGCTGGCAGCAGTTGCCGCCGGCCGCGCTGCCGCCCGCGCAGAGCGACTCGCTCGTCGCCGCCGCCCAGGCCAACGTGGGCAGCGGCGGTGGACTCCAGGTGGGCACCGGTGTGGTGTGGGCGGTGTTCCTGATCGCGCTCGGCACCGGCGGGTACGCGACCTGGCGGCTGACCCGCCGCACGTGACCCCGGCCGTCGAGCGGGCCCCGGCACGTGTGCCGGGGCCCGTCGCGCGTTCTCAGCCGTGCCAGGAGCGCCACAGCGCGGCGTACGAGCCACCGGCCGCGACCAGATCGTCGTGTGATCCCAGCTCGGTGATCCGCCCGTCGGCGACCACCGCCACGCGGTCCGCGTCGTGCGCGGAGAAGAGCCGGTGCGCGATGGCGACGACGGTACGGCCGTGCAGCACCGCTGCCAGCGACCGTTCCAGTGCCCGGGCCGCCCGCGGGTCGATCAGCGAGGTGGCCTCGTCCAGCACCAGCGTGTGCGGGTCGGCGAGCACCAGCCGGGCCAGCGCGAGCTGCTGCGCCTGCGCGGGGGTGAGCGGGTGGCCGCCCGCCCCGACCGCCGTGTCGAGCCCGTCCGGCAGGGCCAGCGCCCAGTCCAGCGCGTCGACCGCGGCCAGCGCCGCGCGTACCCGAGCCGGGTCGGCGTCCGGCCGGACCATCGCCACGTTGTCGGCGAGCGTCCCGATGAACACGTGGTGCTCCTGACTGACGAGCGCGACATGGGTACGCAGCTCGGCCAGGGGCATTCCGGCGAGCGGCCGGCCGTCCACTGTCACAGTGCCGGCGCTCGGCGCGTGCACGCCCGCCAGCAGCCGGCCCAGCGTCGACTTGCCCGCCCCGGACGGGCCGACCATCGCGAGCCGCTCCCCCGGCCGGGGTTCCAGCGTCACGCCGTGCAGCACGTCGTGACCCGGGCGGTACGCGTACCGGACGTCGTGCGCGGCGAGCCGGCCCGCGCCGCCCGCACTGCCCGGAGCGGCGGCGCGCTCGTCCGGCGTGGCGAATGCCTTGGCGCGCTCGTCCGGTTCGGCGGCCACCCCGAGCAGCCGGGCCAGCGAGGCGCCTCCGACCTGGAACTCGTCCAGCCAGCCGAGCAGCCGCTCGATCGGGTCGGTGAGCTGCTGGGCGTAGAGCGTGGCGGCGGTGACCTGGCCGAGGCTGGCCCAGCCCTTCAGGTGGAACCAGCCGCCGATGAGCAGGGTCGCCACCATCGGCACCAGGTAGCCGAACTCGGCCACCGGCCAGAACACTGTCCGCAGATAGAGCGTGTAGCGCTCGGCCGCGTACGACCGGCTGATGTCCGCGTCGCCGCGGGCCCGGCGACGGGCCGCCTGCCGCAGCGCCTCGGTGGTCCGCGCCCCCTCGACCGTCTCGCTGATCCCGTCGGTGATGTCCGAGTAGGCGGCGTTCTCCCGCAGGTAGCCCTGCGGCGCGCGGCGCAGGTACCAGCGGGTGCCGGCCCACAGCACCGGCACCGCCAGCAGGCTGGGCAGCGCCAGCAGCGGGCCGGTCAGCACCAGCGCGCCCAGGATCAGCAGCACGGTCAGCGCGGCGATGAGCGTCTCCGGCCCGGCGAACCGGACCGTGCGGGACAGCGCGGCGACGTCCCGCGAGGTGCGGGTGAGCAGATCGCCGGTGCCGGCCCGCTCCACAGTGGCGAGCGGCAGCGCGAGCACCCGGTCGACGAACTCCTCCCGCAGCTCCGCGAGCACCCGCTCACCGAGCCGGGCCGAGGCCAGGTGCGCGAAGCGGACCAGCACCGCCTGCACCACCACGAACGCGGCGATGGCCGCCACGACCCGGTCCACAGTCGTCGCGGCGATGCCCTGGGAGATCCCCTCCACCAGGTCACCGAGCAGGCGCGGGGCGACGAGCCCGGCGCCGGCGGCGAGCGCGTGCAGGCCGAGCGCGACGGCCAGGCCACGCGGGTGACGGCGGATCAGCTCGCGCACGTACCGGCGGACCTGGGCGATGTCGGCGACGGGCAGCGCGTTGCTCATCGGTCCTCCTCCCGGCTCACCGTGGCGGCGTAGCGCGGCTCGCCGGCGAGCAGTTCCTCGTGCCGGCCCTCGGCGACGACCTTGCCGTCCTCGACGAAGACCACGTGGTCGGCGTGACCGAGCACCAGCGGGCTCGTGGTGCAGACGAGCGTGGTGCGGCCGCGGCGGGCCGGGCCGAGCCGTTCGGCGATGCGCGCCTCGGTGTGCGCGTCCACCGCGCTGGTCGGCTCGACCAGGATCAACGTCTCCGGGTCGGCGACGAGCGCGCGGGCCAGCCGCAGCCGTTGCCGCTGCCCGCCGGAGAACTCCCGGCCGCGTTCGGCGACCTCGCCGTCCAGGCCGCCGGGCAGCGCCTCGACGATGTCGGTGGCACTCGCCGCGGCCAGCGCCGCCGCCACGGCGCCGGGTTCGGCCCGGTCGTGCGGGTCAAGCTCCGTGCGCAGCACGCCGCTGAACAGCTGCGCGTCGTTGTCGGCCACCAGGATCCGCTCCCGCACCGTCGCCAGCGCCACGTCCCGCAGCGGTACGCCGTGCAGCGTGACGTCCCCGTCGGTGTACCGGCCGAGCCGGTCGGCGATCTCGGTGGCGTCCTGCGGGGTGGCGGCGGCCAGCGCGGTCAGCCGGCCCGGTCGCAGCACCAGTCCGGAACGTACGTCCGCCAGCTCGCCCGGCCCGGCCGGCACCGGCACCGGGGTGGCCGGGTCGGTGAACTCCGGCGCGAGCCGCAGCAACCGGACGACCCGGCGGGCCGCGACGTGTCCCCGGGTCAGCTTGTCGGCCGCCTCGGTGAGGTTGCGCAGTGGGCTGACCAGGAACGCGGTGTAGCCGTAGAACGAGACCAGCTCGCCGGCGCTGATCTCGCCGCGCAGCGCGAACCGGGCGCCCAGCCAGGTCACCAGCACCACGAAGACGCCGGGCAGCAGGATCTGCGCCGCCTGCAACAGCGACTCGACCCGCGCCACCCGCAGCCCGTCCGCGCGCAACGCCTGCGAGCGTTGCCGGTAGCGCTCGGACAGCACCGGCTCGCCGCCGACTCCGCGCAGCACGCGCAGGCCCGAGACGATGTCCGCGGCCCGGGCGGTGAGCCGGCCGGTCGAGTCCCGGTACGCGGCCTGCTGCCGGTGCAGCGGG
Source organism: Micromonospora sp. RV43 (assembly GCF_001029515.1). Classification (NCBI taxonomy): domain Bacteria; kingdom Bacillati; phylum Actinomycetota; class Actinomycetes; order Micromonosporales; family Micromonosporaceae; genus Micromonospora; species Micromonospora sp. RV43. The sequence goes on from NZ_LEKG01000011.1 coordinate 13,376, forward strand.
CGGATCAGCAACGCCACGAGCGCCATCAGCAGCGGCACCCCGAGCACCACCACGAGGCCGAGCGGCTGGGAGGCGCTGAGCAGGATCACCGCCACGGTGACGATGCCGACCACCGAGCCGGCGCCCCGGGCGGTGATGTCGATGGCGCTGCCGATGTGCTCGATGTCGGCGGTGCCGATACTCACCACCTCGCCCGCCGCGACCCGCCGGGGCAGCGCCGCGCCGAGGCGGTTCGTGGCGTCCACCGTGACCTGCACGGTGCGGTAGGCGGCGCCGAGCCAGTTGTGCACCGCGCAGCGGTGGCGCAGGATCCCGGCGACGGCCTGCACCAGACCCAGCCCGAGCAGGGCCAGACTCCAGCGCACCAGCGCGTCCGGGTCGCGCTGGGCCAGGCCGGCTTCCACGGCGCGGCCGAGCACGGCCGGCACCAGCGCCTGGGCCAGCATCCAGATCACGCCGAGCGCGAGCCCGGCGCCGAAGATGACGGGATGTCGCCCGGCGAGCCACACGAGATATCGGGTGGCCGACCGCGCGTCGGGGGTGCCGGGATCGCCGGCCGGTGAGAAGCGCATGGCGCACCGACGCTAGGTGCCGGGGCGACCCGCGCGCCAACCAATTCCGGCGGTCGTGACGACCCTCGCGTCAGCGGTCGACCTGCGTGAAGTCCCAGCTGTGCGGCGGGCGGGCGATCAGGCGCGCCGGCGGCTCGGGCAGCTCCCGAGGGCTGTTCCGCCACTTGGAGACGACCACCAGCCGGTGGTCGGTGGAGGAGAACACCTCGCTGGAGACGTGCATCGGGTCGTGCTCGAACTCGGGCAGCGCGGTCTCGCAGACCCAGGTGATCAGGTCGGCGAAGCCGTACGGCTCGGCCTTGGCCTCCCACATGCGGACGATCATGTCGGTCCCCTCCCCGCTCACACGCTGACCACTGTCAGCGGCATCGCCGAGTCGGCCGGCAGGTCCAGCCGGCTCGGCGCGACGCCCGCGGCGACCAGGTGGGAGCCGAGCGCGGCCACCATCGCGCCGTTGTCCGTGCAGAGCTTCGGCCGGGGCGTACGCACCCGGATGCCGTGCCTGCCGGCCCGTTGCTCGGCCATCGCCCGCAGCCGGGAGTTGGCCGCCACTCCGCCGCCGATGACCAGCGTGTCGATGCCGCTGCTGCGGCAGGCGTCGATCGCCTTGCCGACGAGCACGTCGCAGACCGCCTCCTGGAAGGATGCCGCCACGTCGGCGACCGGCACCGGCTCACCGGCCCGCTGCCGCGCCTCCACCCAGCGGGCGACAGCCGTCTTCAGGCCGGAGAAGGAGAAGTCGTACCGGTGTCCGACCAGGTCCTTCGCCGCGGTCAGCCCGCGCGGGAAGGCGATCGACGCCGGGTCACCGGCGCGCGCCTCGCGGTCGATGTACGGCCCGCCGGGGAACGGCAGCCCGAGCAGCCGGGCCACCTTGTCGAACGCCTCGCCGGCGGCGTCGTCGATGGTGGCGCCGAGCGGGACCACGTCGCGGGCCAGATCGTCGACGCGCAGCAGCGACGAGTGCCCGCCGGAGACCAGCAGCGCGATCGCGGGCTCGGGCAGCGGGCCGTGTTCGAGCGTGTCCACCGCCACATGTGCGGCGAGGTGGTTCACGCCGTACACCGGCTTCTCCGCCGCGACCGCGTACCCCTTGGCGGCGGCGACCCCGACGAGCAGCGCGCCGGCCAGGCCCGGCCCGGAGGTCACGGCGATGGCGTCGATGTCGGCGAGGGTGACGCCGGCTTCGCGCAGCGCCCGGTCCATGGTCGGCACGATGGCCTCCAGGTGGGCGCGGCTGGCCACCTCGGGCACCACGCCGCCGAACCGGGCGTGCTCCTCGACGCTGGAGGCGAGCGCGTCGGCGAGCAGCGTGTGCCCGCGCACGATGCCCACGCCGGTCTCGTCGCAGGAGGTCTCGATGCCGAGGATCAGGGGTTCGTCAGCCATGCGCGTCAGTCCTCGTTGCGCTGCATGACCAGCGCGTCGGTGTTGCTCGGTTGGTAGTAGCCGCGCCGCACGCCGATCGGCTCGAACCCGTAGGTGGCGTAGAGCCGTTGCGCGGGCGCGTTGTCCGCGGCGACCTCCAGCAGCGTGCTGCGGGCGCCGCGCCGGGCCGCCTCGGCGAGCAGCGCCTCCAGCAGCAGCCGGCCGATCCCCCGGCGGTGGGCGTCCCGGCGGACCGCGACGTTCTGCACCCACGCCTCGTCGGGCGGGGACACGGCCAGCCCGGCGTAGCCGAGGACGGCGCCGTCGTCGTCGGTGGCGACCAGGTAGAAGTGCCCGTTGGCGAGTTCGTTCCAGAACATCGCCGCCGACCACTGCTCGGCGCCGAAGAGGTCCGCCTCGATGGGCAGCACCTCGTCGATGTGCCACCAGCGGAACCGGCCCAGCCTCATGGCAGGACCGGCTTGTGGCCGGTGGCCGCGACCGCGTCCGGGCGACGCAGGTAGAGCGGGGTGAGCGTCTCGCCGGGCGCGCCCGCGCGGATCCGCGGCGCGGCGAGACGGGCCAGCGCCAGCGGGTCCGGGTAGCGCGGCTCGTCGCGTACCGGCAGCCCCAGCACGTCCGCGTACCGGTGCGCGCCGTCGCCGACCGCGACGGTGACCGCAAGGTCGCGCGCCCGCTCGGCGACCACCGCCGGGGCGGCCACCTCCGGCCCGGCCAGGCGCCGGCCGGCGCCGTCGTAGACGGCCCAGTAGATCTCCCGGCGCCGCGCGTCGCTCGCCGCCAGCACCGGCTCGCCGGCGGCCGCCGGGTGGCCGAGCCCGTCCAGCGAGCAGACGCCGTACGTGGGTACGCCGAGCACCTGACCCATGGTGGCGGCGGTGACCAGCCCGACGCGCAGCCCGGTGAACGGGCCCGGGCCGAGGCCGGCGACGATAGCGGCCAGGTCGGCGGGCCGTGCACCGACGTCCGCCAGCACGGCGTCGACCTGCGGCGCGAGCAGCTCGCCGTGGGCGCGGGCGTCGACGGTGCACCGGGACGCGCGGACCGCGACGCCGTCCGCCGAGACCTCGGCAAGGGCCGCGGTCACCGCGGGCGTCGAGGAGTCCACCACGAGTACCAGCACGGTAAGCCAGCCTAGCCGTCCGCTCCGTCCGCCCCGTCCGCCCCCGGCACGCCCTCGGCACGCTCCCGGCACGCTCCCGGCACGCCCTCGCCGCTCGCCCGGTCACGATGCGTAGCGCCCGGATCAGAGAGAAGAGGTGAGAGCCTTATGCCTCTGGGTCATAAATATGACTCAGGGGCATAAGGCCAAGAAGAGGACTGCCATTCTCCGGAGATGACGGAGAGTCGCCTCGTTCGAGAAATCGCCCGGACCTTGCGGCGTGAACGCGAGCAGGCAGGGCTCACCCAGCAGGCTCTGGCCGCCCGGTCCGGGCTCAGTCAGGCCGCCATCGCCCGGATCGAACGCGGCGACCGGCTGCCGAGCCTGACCGCCGCGGAACGCCTGCTCGCCGCGCTCGGCCGGCAACTGCGGATCGAGGTCGAGCCGCTGGACAGCCACCTGGACGCCGCGCTGGACGAGATGGCCGGGACGGTGCTTGCCGAGCGGATCGAAGTCCTCCGGCTGGACCGGATCATGGACGCCCTGGGCGACCTGCCGTACGTGCTGTCGGGCGGCATGGCGGCGCTGCTGCAGGGCGCGCCGCTGCCGGTGGACGCGGTCGAGATTGCGGTGCGCTGGCGGGACTCGCCGCAGTTCAGCGCGCTCCTCGATCGGATCTACGCGCAGCGCTGGGACGCTCGATGGCAGGTGTGGGGCGGCATCCACACGGAGCCCGAAGAGCCGGGCGAGCACCGCTGGCTGACCCGCTACGGCGAGCTGCGGGCCCGGATGTGCGAGGAACTGCCCGAGCCCATCGAGGTCCGCCTCGGTGAACGTACGTACCCGGTCGAGCCGCTGGTCGAGGTGGAGGTGACCGACCGGCGCACGGCCGAGCTGCTGTCCCGGTACCGCCGGCGCCTCGCCGCGGCGGGCGAGGCGCCGGGCGGGTCAGCCGGCTGAGCGCTCCCAGTCGACGGTGGGCAGCCCCGCGTCGGCCAGCGCCTTGTTCGCGGCGCTGAACGGGCGGCTGCCGAGAAAGCCGCGCGGGTTCATCGGGCTCGGGTGCCCGGCCTCCAGCACCACGTGCTGCGGGTTGGTCACCAGCGCCGCCTTCTTGCGCGCGTAGCCGCCCCAGAGCAGGAAGACCACGCGCTGGTCGAGCGCGTCGAGCGCCCGGATGGTGGCGTCGGTGAACTCCTCCCAGCCCTTGTTGGCGTGCGAGCCGGGCGTGGCCTGCCGGACCGTCAGCACCGAGTTGAGCAGCAGGACGCCCTGCGCGGCCCAGCCGTCGAGGTTGCCGCTGCGCGGCTTCGGCACACCCAGGTCCTCGCCCAGCTCCTTGAAGACGTTGCGCAGCGACGGCGGCACCGCCACCCCCTCGCGCACGCTGAAGCTCAACCCGTGCGCCTGGCCCGCCTTGTGGTACGGGTCCTGCCCGAGGATCAGCACCCGGGTGTCGGCCGGCCCGCACAGCCGGTAGGCGGAGAAGAGGTCCTCCAGCGGCGGGAAGACCGTGGCGGTCGCGTACTCCCGGGCGACGAACTCGGCCAGCGCCGCGGTGCGGGCCGGATCCAGGTGGGGGGTGAGCACGGCACGCCAGGCCTCCGGCAGCAGCGCCGGCAGGTCCAGGGTGGGGGCGTCGGGCATCGGCAACCTCTCCTCGTCGGTCGCCATCTTCTTACCAGCCGCGACCGACACTCCCGGGCGGCGGCAGGGCCGGGTACTGGACGGGAAAAGTTACCGGAGCGTAACCTACTGGCAAGTTACTTACGCCACACCGCCACTGCTAGCTTGCATCCACCACCATCGATGCTCGCTAGGAGTGCCCGTGAGCAGGAGAAACACCCGTCCCCGCACGCCCTCCGCCGCCCTCTCCCCCCGTCGCGCGATCGGCCTCCGGATGCTGGCCGTCGCCGCGGCGGCAGCCACCTACCTGGCCGGATCCGGCGCAGCCGCAGCCGCAGCCGCAGCCGCCGACGGCACCACGCCGGTGGTCTCCCGCGGCGTGACGATCCCCGCCTTCTACCACCCGCCCGCCGACCTGCCCGCCACCAACGGCACGCTGATCCGTACCGAGCCGCTGCCGCTCGGGCTCAGCATCCCCGGGCTCGACGGCCGCCCGATGCCCGGCACCGCCACCCGCCTGATGTACCGGTCCACCGACTCCAACGGCCGGGCCGTCGGCGTGACCGGCGCCTACATCGAACCGTCGGCGGCGTGGCGGGGCGCCGGCCCGCGCCCGCTGGTCGCCGTCGCCTCCGGCACGATGGGGCAGGGCGACCAGTGCGCGCCCTCGTTCGCCCTGCAACACCCGCTCACCCTCACCGGCGACACCCTGTCCGTCGGCTACGAGGCCCTGGCGATCTACCGCCTCCTCGCCACCGGCGCCGCGGTCGTCGTCACCGACTACGTCGGGCTGGGCGCGACCGACCGGCTGCACACGTACGTCAACCGCCTCGACGAGGGACGTGCCCTGCTCGACGCGGCCCGCGCCGCCCGCACCGTGCCGGGCGCGTCGGTCACCGACCGGTCCCGCGTCGGTCTGTACGGCTACAGCCAGGGTGGCGGCGCCAGCGCCGCAGCCGCCGAACTCCAGCCCACCTACGCGCCCGACGTGCCGCTGGCCGGCACCTACGTCGGCGCGCCGCCGGCCGACCTGACCGCCGTCATCGGCGGCATCGACGGCAGCGCGCTGGCCGGGGCGCTGGGCTGGTCGCTCAACGGCTTCGCCCAGTCCGACCCGGCGGTGCGGGACGTCATCGAGGCGAACGTCAACGACGCCGGCCGGGCGGCGCTCACCGACACCTCGACCATGTGCGTCGGTGACGCCATCCTCCGGTACGCGTTCACCAAGAGCAGCAGGTGGATCACCGGCGGCCGGTCCCTCACCGCTGTCATCGCCGCCTCGCCCGAGGCAGCCGCCGTCCTCGACCGGCAGCGCATCGGCACGCTCAAGCCCGCCGGGCCGGTACGCGTGGCGACCGGCGTCCAGGACGACATCGTGCCCCACCGGCAGGCCCGTCAACTGGCGGTCGACTGGTGCCGCAAGGGCGCCAACGTGACCTACCAGGCCGTCAGCCTGCCCAACCTCGGTGACAAGCTCCTCACCAACCACTTGGCGCCGCTCATCACCGACCAGGGCGACGCGGTGGCCTGGCTGACCGACCGGCTCGCCGGGCGCACCGCCTACTCCAACTGCTGGACGATGCCCCTTCAGCCCTAGGACAGTTCGGCGACCCGGGCGGCCCAGTCGCCGCCGACCGGCTCCAGCGTGACCGCCCGGGTGTCGTCGTCGCGGCGGTCGATGCGTACCCGCAGGTGCGCGTCGACCAGCTGCTCGACCATCCCCTCGCCCCACTCCACCACGGTGACCGCCTCGTCCACCGAGGCGTCCAGGTCGAGGTCGTCGATCTCCGCGCGCGGGTCGGCGGCCTCACCCAGGCGGTACGCGTCGGCGTGCACGAGCGTCACCCGGCCGCCCCGCGCCGGGTCGGGCCGGTGCACCCGGGCGATGACGAAGGTGGGCGAGGTGATGTCCCCGCGTACGCCGAGGCCGGCGCCGATGCCCTGGGTCAGCGCGGTCTTGCCGGCGCCGAGCGGGCCACTGAGCAGCAGCAGGTCACCGGCCCGCAGCACCCCGGCCAGCCGCCGCCCGAACTCGTGGGTGTCGTCGACCGTCTTCAGCTCCACGACCACTGTCATAGCGAGTCCAGGAACCTCTCCAGCGCCACGTTCACCTCGTCGGCGTGCTCCAGCATCACCACGTGCCCACTGTCGTTGATCTTCACGAACTCGGCGTGCGGCAGCCGCCGGACGATCTCCTCGGAGTGCGTCACCGGCGTGATCATGTCCTTGTCGCCCACGATCACCAGCACCGGCGTGCCGGCCAGCGCCGCAAGCGCCGGGAACCGGGAGTGGGTGGCGATCGTGCGTAGGTAGCGGGTGACCGTGTCGGCCGAGGTGCGCGAGTTCATCATCTCGACGTACGACACCAGGGCCGGGCTCGGCTTCGACGTGCCGAAGCCGTACTTGCGGGTGAGCAGCCAGGCCACGTTCGACGTCGACCGGCGCGCCCGGTCGATCACGGTCCCGCCGTACCGGGTGGCGTTGCTCATCATGTAGAGCACCGGCGAGCCGACGCGGCCGAGCAGCGCGGGCGCCACCAGCTTGGTCTCCGCCGCGAGGCCGCCCGAGGTGGCCATCAGCACGGTGCCGACCACGCGGTCACCGAACATCTCCGGGTACAGCTCGGCCAGCGCCATGATCGTCATGCCGCCCATCGAATGCCCGACCAGCACCAGCGGGCCGTCCGGGGCCACCTCGTCGAGCACCCGGCGCAGCGTGTGGCCCAGCGCGGTCAGGTCGTACTCGCCGCTCTCCAGCCGGCCGGAACGGCCGTGCCCCGGCTGGTCGTACGCGACCACCCGGTAGTCGCCGCGCTCGGCGAGCCGCTTGCGCTGGAAGTGGAACGTGCCCATGTCCAGGCAGAACCCGTGCACCAGCACCACAGTCGGGTGCCCTGCGACAGGGCGGGTCGGCTCGACCACCTCGACGTGGATGTCGGTGCCGTCCGGCATCTCCAGCCGGTGCGCCTCGTCGTAACGCTGCTCACCGAAGACCTCGTCGGCGTACCGGTCGGTGGGGTCGTTCTTGAGCCGGCGGACCAGCACCCGCTCGCTGACCACGCCCGCCGCGAGCCCGGCGGCGGCAACGCCGACGGCGGCGCCGACCAGCCCGGCCACCTTGCCGGCGGCGGTACGCGGTCGCGGCAACCGGACACTCATGCGTGCTCGCCGTCGTAGACGCGGGGCACGCGCACACCGCCGAAGCGGGTCACGATCTCGTAGTTGATGGTGCCGACCGCCTCGGCCCAGTCGTCGGCGGTGGGCTCGCCGTCCGCGCCGCTGCCGAACAGCGTCGCCACGTCGCCGTCGGTCACCTCGTCGTCGCCGCAGTCGACCACGAACTGGTCCATGCAGACCCGCCCGGAGATGGTCCGGCGCTTGCCGGCGAGCTGCACCGGGCCGGTGTTGGAGGCGTGCCGCGGCACTCCGTCGGCGTAGCCGAGCGGCACCACCGCGAGGTTGGCCTCCTGCTCGGTGAGGTAGGTGTGGCCGTAGGAGACGCCGGTGCCGGCCGCCACCCGTTTGGTGAGCATCACCCGGGCGCGGGCGGTCATGGCGGGACGCAGACCGAACTGCTCGCCCGCGACCGGCGACAGGCCGTAGACGGCGATGCCGGGCCGGACCAGGTCGAAGTGGGTGTCCGGCCGGGTCAGCGTGGCGGCCGAGTTGGCCAGGTGCCGGTAGCGCGGACGCAGACCGGCACGCGTCACCATCTCCAGCCCCTCCTGGAACACGGCGAGCTGGCGGTCGGTGGTGGGGTGACCGGGCGAGTCCGCGTACACGAAGTGGCTCCACACGCCGACCACCTCGACCAGACCGTCGGCCTGGGCCTTCGCGGCGGCCTCCAGCAGCGCCGGCCAGTCGGCGACCGTGGCGCCACCCCGGGCCAGCCCGGTGTCGATCTTGAGGTGCAGCCGGGCCGGGCGGTCCGCCCGGCGGCTCGCCTGGATCATCTCGTCGAGCTGGGTGAGGCCGGCGCAGCCGAGGTCGACGCCGACGGTGATCCCGTCGTGCAGCGGCAGCCCGGGGCTGAGCAGCCAGGCCAGCACCGGCGCGGTGATGCCCTCCTCGCGCAGCCGCAGCGCCTCGTCCAGCGTGCAGACGCCGAGCTGGTCCGCCCCGGCGTCGAGCGCCGCGCGGGCGGCCGGCACCATGCCGTGGCCGTACCCGTCGCCCTTGACCACCGCCATCAGCTCGGCGCTGGTGCCGGCCTTGAGCCGGGTCACGTTCTCCCGGATCGCGTCCAGGTCGACGCGCACCTCCGACTGCCACATGTCCTCAGCCTACTTCCGTCAGTGATCATCAGCGCCGTGAGCCGAGCGGGCGGTGCCCGCCGCCACCGGGCGCCGCCGCCCGGATCAGCCCAGCCGGGCCAGTACCGGACGCAACGCCGCGGCCACGTCGGGCGCGGTCACCGGACCGCCGCGCGCCGCCTCCCGCCCGGCCAGCCCGTGCAGGTACGCCGCCGCGGCGGCCGCCCGTTCCGGGGTCAGCCCGGCGGCGAGCAGCGAACCGAGCAGCCCGGCCAGCACGTCGCCGGTGCCACCGGTGGCGAGCACCGGGGTGCCGGTCGGGTTCACGTACGCGCGGCCGTCGGGCGTGCCGATGACCGTGCGGTCGCCCTTGAGCAGCACCACCGCGTTCATCCAGGCGGCCAGCCGCAGCGCGGCGGCGACCCGGTCGTCCCCCGGCATCTCGCCGCAGAGCCGGGCGTACTCCCGGTCGTGCGGCGTCACCACGATCGGCGCGTCCCGGCCGCGCAGCCGGTCGGCCAGCTTGCCGTCGACGAGCAGCGTCAGCGCGTCCGCGTCGAGCACCACCGGCACCGGCGCGGCGAGCACCGCGCGCAGCTCGGCGGCGGAGTCCTCGCCGGTGCCGAGCCCGGAGCCGCAGACCCACGCCTGCACCCGGCCGGCGTCGGCGACCCGGCCGGTGGCGATCACCGACGGATGCTGGTGCAGCACCTCGCCCTCGGCGCTCCCGGCGTAGCGGACCAGGCCGGTGGGACCGGCGAGCGCTCCGGCGACCGAGAGCACGGCGGCGCCGGGGTAGGTGGCCGACCCGGTGGCGACGCCTACTACGCCCCTGGCGTACTTCTCCGACGACGCGCCCAGCGCCGGCCACCAGTCGACCACGTCCGTCTGCTCGATCACCTGGAGCGCAGGCGTGCCGCGCAGCCACGGCGTCAGCCCGATGTCGACCAGCTCGACCTCGCCGGCCAGCTCGGCGGCCGGCCCGACGACCAGTGCGGGCTTGAGCGCGCCGAAGGCGACTGTCACGTCGGCGCGGACCGCCCGGGGCCGCCCGACGTCGGTGAGCGGGACGTGGCCGGTGTCGACAGCGACGCCGCTCGGCACGTCGACCGCGACCACGGTGGCGCGCGTGCCGCCGCGCCCGCGCTGCCCGGTCAGGCTCGCGGCCAGCTGCTCGGCCGTCTCGCGGAGCCCTCCGGTGCCACCGATGCCCACGATGCCGTCGAGCACCAGGTCGACCACAGCGGGCGGCCGGTCGGCCACACGGCCGCCGGCGGCGCGCAGGGCGGCCAGGCCCTCGGCGTGTGCCCGGCCCGGCGTGAGGAGCAGCGCTGTCACCGCCACGCCCCGGCGGGCCAGATGCGCGCCCGCGAACAGGGCGTCGCCGCCGTTGTCGCCGGACCCGGCGAGCACCAGCACCCGGGCGCCGTAGACACCGCCCCGGTCGGCGAGTAGCAACGCGCAGCGGCGGGCCAGCCCGGCCGCCGCCCGCTGCATCAGCGCACCGGGCGGGAGGGTGGCCATCAGGCCCGCCTCCGCCGCGCGAACGTCCGCGACCCGCCACACCTGTCTCATGCCACCCCGCCCCGCTCGTCGCGCCGGCTCAGCATCCGCTCGCGGCTCCCCCGATCACGGCCTCACCCTACCGGCGGTACGCGCCCGGGACCGGCTGGCGAACAAGCCCTGTGGATAACCCGGACCGTTGTCCACAGGGGTCGGCAGCCACTGCCGGGTGCCGCCTAGCGTCCCGGTGTCCGGAGCCGGCCGGTGGCGCCGGGCGAGGGAGGGCACGTGGTGGAGAAACCGTTCGACGTCGACCCGGAGCTGCTGCGATCGGTGGCGCGCGAGCTGGCCGACGACGCGTACCGGCTGGGCCGCGGGCCGGGCGCGGCACCGGAGTCGTTGCTGGTGGCGGCACCGGACGGCTGGCGATCCGCGGTGGCGCTGACCGAACTGGAGTCGGCCGTGCGGCGCTGGTCCGGCGCGCTCGGCGCCCGGGTGGCCGACACCGCTCAGGCGTTGCGCCGCGGCGCGGACGGCTACGAGGCGGTCGACGAACGCGCCGCCCGCCGCCTCACCGGGGTGCTCCGGTGAACGACGGTCCGGCCGACGCCGTGGACGTGCCGGTCGGCTACGCGCAGCTCTGGCGGGCCGATCCGGGCGCCTGGTCCACCGCCGGGGCGGCGTGGCGGGGCCTCACCACGCCGGTACGGCAGCGCGCCGACGCGTTGGCCGCCCGGATCGGCACGCTCCGCCCCGGGTGGTCGGGTGCGGCCTCGACTGCCGCGCAGCGGCGCATCGGGGATCTGCGCACCGATCTCACCGACGTGCTGCCCGCACTGGTCGAGGTCGACCAGGTGCTCGCCGAGTTCGGCGCCCGGCTGGGCGCGGCGAAGGCCCGGCTCGGCGCCGAGGTGGCCCGCGCCGAGTCCGGTGGCCTGCTCGTCGACCGCACCGGCGCGGTCCGGCCCGACCCGGCACGGCCGCTGGGGCAGACCGCGCCGGCGGTGGTCGACGCGCGGGCCGGGATCCGGGGCGCGCTGACGCTCGCCGGCGCCGCCGACCGGGAGGCGGCCGGCCGGCTGGCGGAGCTGACCACCGCTGCGGTACGCGGCTGGGTGAGCGTCCCGCCCGCGTGGCGGCCCGGTCCCGGCGCCGGGCCGGCCGAGGTGAGCCGCTGGTGGGCCGGCCTGAGCGCGGCCGAGCGGCGCTGGCTGGTGGGGCGGGAACCGGGCCGGATCGGGCGCCTCGACGGGCTTCCGGCCGCCGTCCGGGACCAGGCGAACCGGCTACTGCTCGGCGACCGGCGGGAGCAGTTGCTCGCGCGCCGGCTCGGGCTGCTGCACCCGCTTCCGGCCGGGCCGTTGGAGGCGTCCCGGCGGGTCCGGCTCGCCGCTGTCGAGGCGGCGCTGCGCGGGCTGGACGGGCTCGGCGAGCGGCTGGCCGCGGGCGGGGCGCCCCGGGCGTACCTGCTGGGGCTCGACCCGGCCGGCGACGGCCGCGCGGTGGTGGCGCTCGGCAACCCGGACCGCGCCGCCTCGGTGCTCACGTACGTCCCGGGCATGACCTCGGATCTCGCCGACGCGCCGGCCGAGCTGGGCCGGGCAGCACGGGTGTTGCAGCGATGCGCGGCGCTCGGGCCGGGCGAGGAGGCGGCGGCTGTGCTCTGGCTGGACTACGACGCGCCCGGCTTCCTCACCGAGGCGGCCGGCACCCGGCAGGCCGAGGACGCCGGCCCGGCGCTGCACCGGTTCCAGGACGGGCTGCGGGCCGCGCACGAAGGGCCACCGGCCCGGCAGACGGTGCTCGGGCACAGCTACGGCTCGCTCGTGGTCGGCACCGCCGCCCGCGACCACGGGTTGGGCGCCGACGCGCTGGTCTTCGTCGGCTCGCCGGGGGTCGGCGTCGACCACGCCGCCGAGCTGCGGATGCCCGCCGGTCAGGTCTGGTCGTCGACCGCGCCGGACGACGTGATCCGGCTGGCCCGCCCACCGGACGAGCTGGCCCGCCGCGCGCTGCTCGCGGGTACGCCGCTCGGTCCGGCGCTCGGCGTGCTCGACCCGCACGGCGAGCGACTCTGGTTCGGCGCCGACCCGAGCGCGCCGGACTTCGGCGGGAGGCGCTTCCCGAGCGCTCCGCACGGCCACACCGGCTACTGGGATCCGGACAACCCGGCGCTGGACGGCATGGCCCGGATCGTGCTGGGCCGATGACCGCCCGCGGCCCTCCGGCGACCGGTGCGCGGCCATCCGGCGGCCGCCCGCGAGGCAGGCCGGAGACGACGCGGTCCCTCCACCCGTCGTGCGGGCGGAGGGACCGTGGACGAGATCGGCTACTCGACAGTGACCGACTTGGCCAGGTTCCGGGGCTGGTCGACGTCGTGCCCGCGGGCGGCGGCGATCTCGGCGGCCAGCACCTGCAACGGCACCGTGGTCACCAGCGGCGCCAGCAGCGTCGGCGTACGCGGCACGTAGATCAGGTGGTCGGCGTAGCGGACCACCGCCTGGTCGCCCTCCTCGGCGATCACGATGGTGCGGGCGCCGCGGGCGCGGACCTCCTGGATGTTGGAGACGACCTTGTCGTGCAGCATGCCCCGGCCGACCGGGGAGGGCACGATGCAGATCACCGGCGTGCCCTGGTCGATCAGCGAGATCGGGCCGTGCTTCAGCTCGCCGGCGGCGAAGCCCTCGGCGTGCATGTACGCCAGCTCCTTGAGCTTCAGCGCACCCTCCAGCGCCACCGGGTAACCCACGTGCCGGCCGATGAACAGCACCGTCGGCTCGGACTTCAGCTCGCGGCCCAGCTCACGGACCGGCTCGATGCGGTCCAGCAGCTCCCGCAGCTTGCCCGGCATCTCCTGGAGCTGGGCCACCACCGCGCCCACCTCGTCGGCGAACTTGATGCCGCGCACCTGGGCCAGGTGCAGGCCGATCAGGTAGCAGGCGACGACCTGGGTGAGGAACGCCTTGGTGGAGGCGACGGCGATCTCCGGGCCGCCGTGGGTGTAGAGCACCGCGTCGGACTCGCGCGGGATGGTCGAGCCGTTGGTGTTGCAGATCGCCAGCACGCGGGCCTTCTGCTCCTTGGCGTGGCGCAGCGCCATCAGCGTGTCCATCGTCTCGCCGGACTGCGAGATCACCACGATCAGCGTGGACCGGTCCAGCACCGGGTCGCGGTAGCGGAACTCGCTGGCCAGCTCCACCTCGCAGGGGATGCGGGTCCAGTGCTCGATGGCGTACTTGGCGACCAGGCCGGCGTGGTAGGAGGTGCCGCAGGCGACGATGAAGATCTTGTCGACGTCGCGCAGGTCCTGCTCGCTGAGGCGGACCTCGTCGAGGGCGATCTCGCCGGTCTCGGTGAGCCGGCCCAGCAGCGTGTCGGCGATGGCCTGCGGCTGCTCCTCGATCTCCTTGAGCATGAACCAGTCGTAGCCGCCCTTCTCGGCGGCCGACGAGTCCCAGTCGATGTGGAAGTCCGTGCCGCTCGCCGGCTGACCGTGGAAGTCGGTGATGTCGATGCTGTCCGGGGTGATCAGGACGATCTGGTCCTGCCCCAGCTCGACCGCGTCCCGGGTGTGCTCGATGAACGCGGCGACGTCGCTGGCCAGGTAGTTCTCGCCGTCGCCCCGGCCGACGACCAGAGGCGAGTTGCGCCGGGCGCCGACCACCGCGCCGGGGATGCCGGCGTCGACGGCGAGCAGCGTGAACGCACCCTCCAGGCGCGCGCAGACCACGCGCATGGCGGCGGCGAGCAGCGCCGGGCTGTCGGTCTCGCCGGCCGAGCGCAGGTCGGCCAGCGCGCGGGCGATCAGGTGCGCGGCGCACTCGGTGTCGGTGTCGCTGGCGAACTCGACACCCTCGTCCTCCAGCTCGGCGCGCAGCTTCGCGAAGTTCTCGATGATGCCGTTGTGGATCACCGCGACCCGGCCGTCCGGGGAGAGGTGCGGGTGGGCGTTGCGGTCGGTCGGGCCGCCGTGCGTGGCCCAGCGGGTGTGGCCGATGCCGGTGGTGCCGTCGCCGATGCCGATCGGGCTGGCGGCGCAGTCCTCGGGGTTGTCGGCCGCCCGCTCGGAGAGGACCTTCTCCAGGTTCGCGAGCTTGCCGGCCTTCTTCTCGGTCAGCAGCTCGTCCTCGCAGACCACGGCGACGCCGGCCGAGTCGTAGCCGCGGTATTCGAGACGCCGCAGTCCGTCAAGCACGATGCCGAGCGCCGGGCGCGCACCGGCGTAACCCACGATTCCACACATGGTCCGCAGCCTAACCGAGTTTCGCTCATCGTGCGTGCTCGGAAAGGCGGTTAACGATCACTGAACTTGAGCGAACCGAGCGCCGGGGATGCGATTACCGGACAAAGCACCATCCAGGTCGTTCCGCCCGTCCCTACCGGTTCGGGACGCGGGGCGCGGACCGCCGGCCGGGACCGCACGGCTGGTCGCCACCGCCTACATTGAGGCCGGGCGCCGTCCCCCGGCCCCACCGTTCCGCGGTCGTCCGCGCCGTACCCCTGTGAGCTGAGCCCATGTCCGAGACGACCCCCGCCCCCGAACCGGCCTCCGGACCGAGCGACCCGACCGCCGCGCCGGCCACGCCGCAGCCCTCGTCCTGGACGCCGCCGGACCCGTTGGCCGCCCCGCAGCCGTGGACGCCGCCCGCGCCCTGGTCGCCACCCCCGGCACCGAGCCCGTGGGCGGCAGCCGGCCCGGAGAGCGCGTCCGGAACCGACCCGGCCTCGTCCCCGAGCGGCACGGGCCGGCCGGTGGGCGAACAGGGGTGGGCGGCTCCGGCCGACCCGGCCGCCACGCCACGCCCGGCCGTCCCACCGGCCTCCGGCGATCCGCAGGCCCCAGGCTTCCCGGGCGCGCCCGGCTGGCCGTCCCAGCCCGGCGTCCCGGACTTCTCGGCACAGCCGGCCTGGACACCGGGCGCCTACCCGCCCGGCCCTCACAAATCCGGGTCCTACCCGCCCGGGCCCTACCCGCCGCCGTACGCGTATCCGGGCATGCCGCCGCGCCGCAGCGGCGGCGGCTGGGTGGCCGGTCTGGTGATCGGCATCGTCACCGTCCTCGCGCTGATCGTCTGCGGCTGCGTCGGGCTGTCCTTCCTCGGCCGCTCCATGACCGACGGGACGGCCTCCGGCGACCGGTACGACGGGCCGCTGTACGGCGAGCCCGACGGATGGGCCGACGAGCCCACCGGTCCCCCGGCCCGACCGGTCACCACCCCGTCCGGCGGACCCGGCAGGTTCACCGTCCTGTACGAGGTCACAGCCACCGACGGCGAGGCGGAGGTGCAGTTCTACGACGCGGACGCGAACTTCCACCAGCCCGGCGCCGTGGACACGCCCTGGCGGCTGAGCCTCACCGCGAACGACCGCGAGCGGGTGCAGATCATCGCGAGCCCCGTCGAGTCCGGCGAGGTGACCTGCCGGATCACCGTCAACGGCAAGGTCGTCTCCAGGGACTCGGGCGAGTACGGCGCGACCTGCTTCGGCTGGTGAGCGGTCGGCGGCGGGCCGTAGGCTGGCCGCCGTGACGACGACCGATCCCCTGGTGGCCCGGATGCGGCCGTTCGGCACCACCGTCTTCGCCGAGATGTCCGCGCTGGCCGTGCGCACCGGCGCGGTCAACCTCGGGCAGGGCTTCCCGGACACCGACGGCCCGCCGGAGATGCTCGCCGCCGCGGCCGAGGCGCTGCGTACCGGCCACAACCAGTACCCGCCCGGACCGGGGATCCCCGCGCTGCGCGCCGCCGTCGCCGGGCACCAGCGCCGGTTCTGGGGCCTGGAGTACGACCCGGACGGCGAGATCGTCGTGACGGCCGGCGCCACCGAGGCGGTCGCGGCGAGCATCCTCGCGCTCTGCGAGCCGGGTGACGAGGTGATCTGCTTCGAGCCGTACTACGACTCGTACGCCGCCTCGATCGCGCTCGCCGGCGCGGTCCGCCGCCCGGTGACGCTGCGGCCCGGCCCCGACGGCAGGTACGCGTTCGACCCGGACGAGCTGCGCGCCGCGTTCGGGCCGCGTACCCGGCTGGTGCTGCTGAACTCGCCGCACAACCCGACCGGCAAGGTCTTCACCGCCGACGAGCTGACGACGGTGGCCGAGCTGTGCCGGGAACACGACGTGTACGCGGTCACCGACGAGGTCTACGAGCACCTGGTGTTCACCGACGCCGCCGCGCCGCACGTGCCGCTGGCCACGCTGCCGGGCATGCGGGAGCGGACGCTGCGCATCTCGTCGGCCGGCAAGACGTTCTCCTGCACCGGCTGGAAGGTCGGCTGGGTGAGCGGCCCCGCGCCGCTGGTGGCGGCCGTGCTGCGGGTGAAGCAGTTCCTCACGTTCGTCAACGCCGGGCCGCTGCAACCGGCGGTGGCTGTGGCGCTCGGGCTGCCGGACGCGTACTTCACCGGGTTCCGGGACGACATGCAACGCCGCCGGGACCAGCTCGCCGCCGGGCTGGCCGACGCCGGGTTCGGCGTGCTCGCGCCGGAGGGCACCTACTTCGTCACCGCCGACGTCACGCCGCTGCGCGGCCGGGACGGGGTGGAGTTCTGCCGGGCGCTGCCGGAGCGCTGCGGCGTGGTGGCGGTGCCGACGCAGGTGTTCTACGACGACGTGGAGGCCGGGCGCAGGCTGATCCGGTTCGCGTTCTGCAAACGGCCGGAGGTGCTGGCCGAGGCGGTGACCCGGCTGCGCCGGCTCCGGGCGGACGGATGAGCGACGAGCAGGCCACGCGGCTGCGCCGGTTCACCGCCCAGCGCGGCTGCGACACGATGCTCTCCGGCGTACGCCCGGCCTCCGTACGGGAACAGCTCGCCGCGCTCGATCAGGTGGCCGGGGACGACCCGCCCGACCTGTACGGCGAGGGCGGGCCGGTGGCGGAGCTGGAGCTGCGGGTCGCCGAGCTGCTCGGCGCGGAGGCTGCCGCGTTCTTCCCGTCGGGCACGATGGCGCAGCAGGTGGCCATGCGTCACGGGGCGGAGCTGACCGGCCGCGCCGGTGTCGGCCTGCACCCGCTCAGCCATCCGCTGACGCACGAGCGGGACGCGTACGCGCTGCTCGCCGGCGTACGCGCGGTGCGCACCACGAGCGCGCCGCGCAACCCGGCTGCCGACGAGGTGGCGACGCTCGACGAGCCGATCGGCACACTCTTCCTGGAGTTGCCGCTGCGGGACGCCGGGTTCGTG
Source organism: Micromonospora sp. RV43 (assembly GCF_001029515.1). Classification (NCBI taxonomy): domain Bacteria; kingdom Bacillati; phylum Actinomycetota; class Actinomycetes; order Micromonosporales; family Micromonosporaceae; genus Micromonospora; species Micromonospora sp. RV43. Next base: position 31,002 of record NZ_LEKG01000011.1, read on the forward strand.
CTGCCGACCTGGGACGAGCTGGTGGCCGTCGTCGCGGCGGCCCGCGCCGGCGGTGCCCGGGTGCACTTCGACGGGGCCCGGCTCTGGGAGTCGTCAGTCCATCTGGGCTACTCGCCGGCCGAGATCGCGGCGCTGGCCGACAGCACGTACGTCTCGTTCTACAAGTCGCTGGGCGGCATCTCCGGTGCCGGGCTGGCCGGCGACGCGGAGCTGATCCGGTACGCGCGTGCCTGGCGGCACCGCTACGGCGGCACGCTGTTCCAGCAGTGGCCGGCGGCGCTCGCAGCGCTCGCCGGGCTGACCCGGGAGCTGCCCCGCCTCCCCGGGTACGTGGTGCACGCCCGGGTGGTGGCCGAGGCGCTGGCCGCCCTGCCCGGCGCCCGGGTGTACCCGGCGCCGCCGCACACCCACCAGTTCCGGTTCTGGCTGCCGTACCCGGCGGCCGTGCTCGACGCGGCGAACCTGGCGCTGGCCGAGGAGGAACGCGCGTGGTTCGTCGGCGGCTGGCGGGACACCGAGGTACCCGGGCTGGCGCTGGCCGAGGTGACCGTGGCCGGGCCGGCGCAGGAGCTGGACGCCGGCGCGGTGGCCGACCTGGCCGCCCGCTTCCTGCGCCGGGTCCAGGCGAACTGACCGCCGCGTCCGGCCGAGCTGACCGGCGAGGAGGAAGAGCAGGCGGCCCCGGGTCGGTCAGGCGACCGGGCTGGCGGTGCGGACCTGCTCGGCGATGCGCTCGGCGACCTCGCGCGCGGTGTCCTCGGTGGCCGCCTCGACCATGACCCGCACCAGCGGCTCGGTGCCGGACGGGCGCAGCAGCACCCGGCCGGTCTCGCCCAGCTCCGCCTCGGCGCGCTCGACCTCGGCCCGGACGGCCGGTGCGGCGGCGCCGACGGTACGGTCGCCGACCGGCACGTTGATCAGCACCTGGGGCAGCTTGGTGACCACGGCGGCCAGCTCGGCCAGCGAGGTGCCGGTGGCGGCCATCCGCGCCATCAGGTGCAGGCCGGTCAGCACGCCGTCGCCGGTGGTGGCGTACGCGGGCAGCACGATGTGGCCGCTCTGCTCGCCGCCGAGCGCCAGGCCGGAGGCGCGCAGCTCCTCCAGCACGTACCGGTCGCCGACCTTGGTCTCGACCAGCCGGATGCCGTGCTCGGACATGGCCAGCCGGAGACCGAGGTTGCTCATCACTGTGGCGACCAGGGTGTCCTGGGTCAGCTCGCCGGCGTCCCGCATGGCCAGCGCGAGGATCGCCATGACCTGGTCGCCGTCGACCTCGTTCCCGTCGGCGGTGACCGCGACGCAGCGGTCGGCGTCGCCGTCGTGGGCGATGCCGAGGTGGGCGCCGTGCTCGACCACCGCGGCGCGCAGCGCCTCGATGTGGTTCGAGCCGCACTCGTCGTTGATGTTGAGCCCGTCCGGCTCGGCGTGGATGGCGATCACCTCGGCGCCGGCCTCCCGGTAGGCGACCGGTGCGACGTCGGCGGCCGCGCCGTTGGCGCAGTCGACCACGACCTTGATCCCGTCGAGGCGGTGCGGCACGGTGCCGACCAGGTGCTGCACATAGTGGTCGGCGCCGTCGAGCAGGTCGTGCACGCGGCCGACACCGGCACCGACGGGGCGCTTCCAGGCGGTGGTGGCGTTCGCCTTCACCGCCTCCTCGATCCGCATCTCGATCTCGTCGGGCAGCTTGTGCCCGCCGGCGGCGAACAGCTTGATGCCGTTGTCCGGCATCGGGTTGTGCGAGGCGGAGAGCATCACGCCCAGGTCGGCCTTTGCCTCGGCGGTGAGGAACGCCACCGCCGGGGTGGGCAGCACGCCGACCCGGACCACGTTGGCGCCGGCACTGGTGAGCCCGGCGACCACCGCCGCCTCCAGCATCTCGCCGCTGGCCCGGGTGTCCCGGCCGACCACCGCGAGCGGCGGATGGCTCTTGTCGGTCTCGGCCAGCGTGTGGGCCGCGGCCACCGCGACCGCGAGCGCCAACTCCGGGGTGAGATCCGCGTTCGCCCGCCCGCGTACGCCGTCCGTGCCGAACAACCGGCCCATACCCGCCAACCTCCGTGGAACTGCCGATGAGAGGAGAAACGCGGAACGGCCGGTCCGCCTCCCGGGAAGGGGAAGCGGACCGGCCGTCCGTCAGAAGTACAAGACGCTTGTGATGATCAGCGCTTCGAGTACTGGGGAGCCTTGCGGGCCTTCTTGAGGCCGTACTTCTTGCTCTCCTTGACCCGGGCGTCACGGGTCAGGAAGCCGGCCTTCTTCAGGGCCGGGCGGTCGTCGGGCTCGCTGACGATCAGCGCCCGGGCGATGGCGAGCCGCAGCGCGCCGGCCTGGCCGGTGGTGCCGCCGCCACGCAGGTTGGCGATCACGTCGAACGCCTCGGGCTTCTCGGCGGTGACCAGCGGGTCCTTGATGAGCTGCTGGTGCACCTTGCTCGGGAAGTAGGCCTCGAGGTCGCGGCCGTTGCAGGTGATCTTGCCGCTGCCCGGGATGATCCGGACCCGGACGATGGCTTCCTTGCGCCGACCCACGGTCTGGATCGGGCGGTCACCACGGGGCGCGCGCGCGACGGGCGCCGGCGCCTCGGTGGCCTCGGGGGCGACCTCGGTGGCGGTGATGTCGGTCATGCTGCTTCCTTCGCCCGCGCTCACTGCGCGATCTGCTTGATCTCGAACGGCACCGGCTGCTGCGCGGTGTGCGGGTGCTCGGCACCGGCGTAGACCTTCAGCTTCTTGAGAAGCTGACGGCCCAGCTTGTTGTGCGGGAGCATGCCCTTCACGGCCAGCTCGATGGCCCGCTCGGGCCGCTTGGTGAGCAGCTCGTCGTAGCCGACCCGCTTCAGGCCACCCGGGTAACCGGAGTGGCGGTAAGCGACCTTGGTCTGGCGCTTGTTGCCGGTCAGCGCGACCTTGCCCGCGTTCACGATGACGACGAAGTCGCCCGTGTCGACGTGCGGCGCGAAAGTCGGCTTGTGCTTGCCACGCAGGAGCGTGGCGGCGTGGGTCGCCAGGCGGCCCAGCACGACATCAGAGGCGTCGATGACGTGCCACTGACGCTCGATCTCACCCGGCTTCGGGCTGTACGTACGCACAGGTCTACCTTGTCTCGTCGTCGGTCTGGGGTCGCGCGCCGAGGTGACCAGGAGTACCCAGCCGGACCAGCGCGCACGAACGACCAAGCGTACCTGATGCGGCACGCCTAAGAATGTCGTACAACAGCAGGCAACGATACCCGGCCGCCCGGCGGCAGGTCAAAACGGGGTCGCGCCGCGCGTGGCCTGCGGGTTCGTCATGGCACAGGTCACACGCCGACCAGCGTACGCGGTCCGGGACGCAGGTAGACCACCCAGGTGACCAGGAAGCAGAGCGCGTACCAGCCGATGAAGGCCAGGTAGGCGGCATCAGCAGTGCCGGAGGCCAGGAACGACTGCCGGAACGCCACGTTCACCAGCACCCCGCCCGAGGCGCCGACCGCCCCGGCGATGCCGATCACCGCGCCGGCCAGCCGCCGGGCCCGCCGCTGCGCCGCCTCCGGGTCGCCGGTCAGCTCGCTCTCCGCGACGGCCCGGGCCCGGAAGATCGCCGGGATCATCTTGTACGTCGACCCGTTGCCGATGCCGGAGAAGACGAACAGCGCCAGGAACCCGGCCAGGTAGAGCGGGAACGACTTCTCCCTGGCGGCGTACAGCACCAGCCCGGCCCCGGCGGCCATCGCCACGAAGTTCCAGAACGTGACCCGCGCCCCGCCCAGCCGGTCGGCGAGCTGACCGCCCACCGGCCGGATCAGCGACCCGATCAGCGGCCCCAGGAAGGTCAGCCAGGCCGCGTCCACGGGCGTCGGGAACCGGTCGTGGAACTGGAGCTGGAGCACCTGGCCGAAGGCGAACCCGAAGCCGATGAACGAGCCGAACGTGCCCACGTAGAGCAGCGACATCACCCAGGTGTGCGGGTCGCGGGCCGCCGCGCGCAGCGCGCCCGGCTCGTTGCGCGCCCCCGGCACGTTGTCCAGCCACCGGGCCGCGGCCAGCGCGGCCAGCACGATCAGCGGCAGGTAGACCGCCGGCACGAGCCGGGGGTACGCGGCGCCGGCGGTCGCCAGCACCGCCAGCCCCACCAGTTGCACGGCCGGTACGCCCAGGTTGCCGCCGCCGGCGTTGAGCCCCAGCGCCCGGCCCTTGAGCCGCTCCGGGAAGAACAGGTTGATGTTCGCCATCGACGAGGCGAAGTTGCCGCCGCCGACGCCGGACAGGCAGGCCAGCACCATCAGCGTGGCGTACGACACCCCGGGTTCGATCAGCACCGCCATCGGCACCGCCGGCACGAGTAGCAGCAGCGCGCTCACGATGGTCCAGTTCCGGCCGCCGAAGCGGGCCACCGCCAGCGTGTACGGCAGCCGCAGCACCGCCCCCAGCGCGGCCGGTACGGCGGTGAGCAGGAACTTCCCGGCCGGGTCGATGCCGTACTCGGGGCCCAGGAACAGCACCGTGACGGACCAGAGGCTCCACACCGAGAAGCCGACGTGCTCGGCGAAGATCGAGACGTACAGGTTGCGCCGGGCGACCCGGGCGCCACCGGCCGCCCAGAACGCCGGGTCCTCCGGCCGCCATTCGGTGAGCCGGCCGGCGGTGGTGGCCGGAGGCGTGGTCGGTGCGGAAACGAGCGTGCTCACGGGCGACTCCTCCTCGTCGATGACGAGGCGACGCTCTCAGCCCGTGGTTTCCCCGGCGTGCCCCGCACGCGTCGGCCCGGCAACGGAGATCGCACGTCCGCCGGACGGCGCCGGTGAGGCGGTCACAGCTCCTGGAGGATCCGCAGCGCCCGGCCGACCCGCTGCATGGTCTCGGTGTCCGCCACGTCCACGCACTCGGTGAACCACTTCTTCATCGGCGAGGAGATCCGGTCGGGCATCACCACGTACGCGCCCATCGGCACGGCGAGCGGCGAGTCGCGCAGCAGCGACTCCTCGACCACCTCGGCCACGATCACGATCGGTACCGCAGTGGCGTTGTAGACGTCGGAGCTGATCACCAGGCCGAACCGCTCCCGGGCGCCGGAGATGCGCCAGACCTCACCCCTACGCAGCACGCGGACGCCCGCCGAACAGGGCGTCGTCGACGAGCGCGACCTCCTGGGCGTCGGCCAGGGCGGCGGCTTCCAGGTCCAGGCCGGCACGGCCGACCGCGTCGGCGTGCGCGGTGAAGACCTCGCGCAGCGCCTTCTCCCGGGCGGCCTGGTCCATCCAGGCGGAGAGGGAGAGCCCTTCCCGCTTGGCGAACCGGCGCGCCTCCTCGATCGTCTCGTCGGAGAACGACAGCGTCACCTTGGCGGTCATGCCGGGAAGACTACCCATCGGTATGACCGCCAGTCATCCTCGTCCCCGCCGATCGCGGAATCGGACACCTGCAGGTGAAACAAGCGAAGCCGGTTGCGGATATTGCACTTGAGGGCGACGATAGAGCAGGTCCGAACGGCTGGGACGACACAAGCCGCATCTGCCACAGGGAGCCGTCATGAGCCTCAGCACCGGCATGGCCGCCTCGGTCATGCCCACCGAGGGAGCGGAGCGCCAGAAGGCGGCCGCCATGGAGGAGTTCCTCGTGCGGCACCCCCTCGCCGCGGGCGGAGGCGTGGCCCGCCTCGTCTCGGCGGACGGCGAAGAGGTCGAGGTGCCCGCCCAGATGTTCGACGTCCTCCATCAGATCTCGGCGATGCTCGCCCGCGGCGACGGCGTCGCGATCAGCGCCATCTCCCGCGAACTGACGACGACCGAGGCGGCGAAGCTGCTCGGCATGTCCCGCCCCACACTCGTTCGCCTCCTGGAGAACGGGTCGATCGCGTCACACCGGGTCGGCAGCCACCGGCGCCTCTTCCTCCGCGACGTCCTCGCATTCCGGCAACGGCAGATGGAGGAGCGACGGAAGTCGTACGAGGCCTTGATGTGGGAATCCGACGCGCTGGGTTTCACCGACGACGTGTAGTTCCGGGCCCGGCCAGGGGGCGCTGGGTAGGGTGTCCACTGTGATCCCCAGCGCCCCACTGGTGTTCCTGGACGCGAGGACGTTCTGGCGGAATGGATGTATCGCCTGCGCCGTAAGCGGCCCGAGCATTCCGAGCAGGCGATCGGCGGGCAGCGACGCCGCTTCGTCCAGGCGTTCCCGTACGGCCTCGTCACCGGCTATTCGCCGAACGACGTTCCGTGCCCGCCGGACCCGGACGACCGGCACGTGCTGGCCGCCGCCGTCCACGGCCGCGCCGACATCCTGGTGACCGACGACCGGTGCGCCTTTCCGCCGGAATGCGTACGGGAATCGCTGTCGGTCCGCACCGGCGACGAGTTCCTCGACTGGGTGGCCGACCGTTCGATGCCTCTGGTCATGAGAACGTTGGCGCGGCAGATCGACTACTACCGGCGCAGCCTGGTCGCCGAGGACAAGGACGCGGTCGAACTGATCGCCCACCTACGGAAGGCCGGCGCGTCCCGTTTCGCCGATCGGCTCGAGAATCACCTCGCCGATCCGTCCGGCCGCTGACCGCCGAAGACCGCGAAACGCCATTCCTTGAAGAAGCAGTCCACGTCCACCAGGCCCGCCTCGGTCAGCCAGCGACACTGCTCGGCCACCGGGGCCGGCCGGTCGTGCCGCATCCGCTCCCGGGCGCCGGCGATCTCCTCGGCGTCGGAGCCCAGCTCGGTGATCCGCGCCGTCCACACCTCGTCGTAGCGGCGGTCCAGCGCGGGAGTCGGCCCGGCGACCTGCTCGGCGTTGACGAACACCCCGCCGGGGACGAGCGCGTCGGCGGCCCGCTTGTACAGCGCCCGCTTGCCCTCGTCGTCGAGGTGGTGGATGGCCAGCGCGGAGACCACCGCGTCGTACCGGCCGGCGGGCAGCGGGGCGGCCAGGTCGGCGTGGACGGTGCGGTGCGGCACGCCACGGGCGTCCAGGTGCCCGGCGGCCACCGCGAGCATGCCGGGGGCGCCGTCCACGAGCGTCAGGCGGACCCAGGGGACGGCCGCGGTCAGCAGCAGGGACAGCAGGCCGGTGCCCGCGCCCAGGTCCAGCACCTCGGGGGTACGCCCGGCGGTGAGCGCGGCGCGCAGCGGGGGTGCGGCCACCTCGACAGCGGTGCCGTAGAAGGCGTCGAAGCAGGGCACCAGGCGGCGCCGGGCCTGGTCGTAGCTGCCGGCCACCGCGTCGAACGCGTCCGCCACGCTCATCATGCCTCCCGTTATATGAGATCTTTGTCCCACATTCTAAGCCCTGCGGAGCGTCTCGTCACCCGCGTGCGGTGTGAAGCGCTCGTGACAGGACCGAAACAGAGCAGACCCGGACCGGAAACCGCCCGACGGCACGCTTTTCCGACATGACAGACGGTGCACGCACGGCGACGCGAACGGGGTCACGCCTCGTCGAGGCCGCCACGCACTGCCCGTACTGCGCGTTGCAGTGCGGCATGGTGCTACGCGCCACCGGCGACGGTGTCGAGGTCGGCGCCCGCGACTTCCCCACCAACCGGGGCGGGCTCTGCCAGAAGGGCTGGACCGCCGCCGACCTGCTCGACCACCCGGACCGGCTCACCACCCCGCTGCTGCGCGACCGGCCCGGCGGCGAGCTGCGCCCGGCGACCTGGGACGAGGCGCTCGACCGTGTCGCCGCCGGGGTCAAGGACGTGCAGCACCGCCACGGGCCGGACGCGGTAGCGGTCTTCGGCGGCGGCGGGCTCACCAACGAGAAGGCGTACGCGCTGGGCCGCTTCGCCCGGGTGACGCTGCGGACCCGGCACATCGACTACAACGGGCGCTGGTGCATGTCGTCGGCCGCCGCAGCCGGGAACCGGGCGTTCGGGATCGACCGGGGACTGCCGTTCCCGCTCGCCGACCTCGGGCACGCGGACACGCTGCTGCTGGTCGGCGCGAACCCGGCCGAGACCATGCCGCCGCTGATGCGGCACGTCGCCGACCTGCGGGAACGCGGCGGCCGGCTGATCGTTGTCGACCCGCGCGCCACCGCCACCGCCCGCCAGGCCGACCTGCACCTGCAACCCCTGCCCGGCACCGACCTCGCGGTGGCGAACGCGCTGCTGCACATCGCGCTCACCGAGGGCTGGCTGGACCGGGCGTACGTCACGGAGCGGACCACCGGCTTCGACGACGTCCGGCGGACGGTGGCCGGCTACTGGCCGGCGGAGGTGGAACGGCTCTCCGGCGTGCCGGTGGCCGACCTGTACGCGACCGCCCGCGCACTCGCCACTGTGGACCGCGTGGTCGTCCTCACCGCCCGGGGAGCCGAGCAGCACGCCAAGGGCGTCGACACGGTCACCGCCTTCATCAACCTCGCGCTCGCCCTGGGACTGCCCGGCCGCCCCGGCTCCGGCTACGGCTGCCTGACCGGACAGGGCAACGGTCAGGGCGGCCGGGAACACGGGCAGAAGGCCGACCAGCTTCCCGGCTACCGGCGCATCGACGACCCGGCGGCCCGCGAGCACGTCGCCGGGGTGTGGGGCGTCGAACCGGACTCGCTACCCGGGCCGGGAGTGCCGGCGTACCAGCTCCTCGACGCGCTCGGCACGCCGTCCGGCGCGCGGGCGCTGCTGGTGTTCGGTTCCAACCCGGTCGTGTCCGCGCCCCGCGCCGCGCGGGTCGAGTCCCGGCTGCGCGCCCTGGACCTGCTCGTGGTGGCGGACTTCGTCCGCTCCGAGACGGCCGAGCTGGCCGACGTGGTGCTGCCGGTCGCCCAGTGGGCCGAGGAGGACGGGACGATGACCAATCTGGAGGGCCGGGTGCTGCGCCGCCGGGCGCTGCGCGAACCACCCGCCGGGGTCCGTACCGAGCTGGAGATCCTCGCCGCGCTCGCCGAACGGCTGACCGGGGGTGGGACGCCGCTGCCGGCCGACCCGCGCGAGGTGTTCGCGGAGCTGGGCCGGGCCTCGGCCGGCGGGCCGGCCGACTACGCCGGGATCACCTGGGACCGGATCGACGCCGACACCGGCGTGTTCTGGCCCTGTCCGGACCGGGACGGCCCGGACACGCCCCGGCTTTTCGCCGACCGCTTCCCCACTCCGGACGGCCGGGCCCGGTTCCATCCGGTGACCGACCGGCCGGCCGCCGAGCCGGTGTGCGCCGACTACCCGCTGCACTTCACCACCGGGCGGGTGCTCGCGCAGTACCAGTCCGGCGCGCAGACCCGGCGGGTGGCCGCGCTGCGCCGCGCCGCACCGGGCGGCTTCGTCGAGCTGCACCCCGACCTGGCGGCACGGATCGGCGTGGCCGAGGGCGCGCCGGTACGTGTGGTCTCCCGCCGGGGTGAGTTGTGCGCACCGGCCCGGCTGAGCACGGCGATCCGGCCGGACACCGTCTTCGCGCCGTTCCACTGGCCCGGCGCGCAACGCGCCAACTCGGTCACCAACGACGCGCTCGACCCGGTCTCCGGGATGCCCGAGTTCAAGATCTGCGCGGTCCGGGTGGAGCCGGCATGAACGAGCGCATCGTCGTCGTCGGCTACGGCATGGCCGGCGCCCGGCTCGCCGCCGAGCTGCACGCACGCGGCGGGAACCACTCGATCACAGTGCTCGGGGCGGAGCCGCACCGCGCGTACAACCGGATCATGCTCTCCACGCTGCTCGCCGGACGCATCGGCGAGCCGGACGTGGAGCTTGTCGAAGCCGTCGGGCCGGGCGTCGAGGTCCGCACCGGCGCGGCGGTCACCGCAGTGGACCGGGCCGCCGGCGAGGTGGTCACCGACGACGGCGAGCGGCACGGGTACGACCACCTGGTGCTCGCCACCGGCAGCCGGGCCGTGGTGCCGCCGCTGCCGGGCCTCGCCCCGCTGCCCGAGCGGGTCGTCCCGTTCCGCACGCTCGGCGACTGCCGGCGGATCCTCGCCGCCGCCGAGGGCGCGCGGCGCGTGGTCGTGCTCGGCGGCGGGCTGCTGGGTCTGGAGGCGGCCCGCGGGCTGGCCGCCCGAGGGCTCGACGTGACTGTGGTCCACCCGGTCGGGCACCTCATGGAGCGCCAGCTCGACCCGCCGGCCGGCGCGGTCCTCGCGGGCACGCTCGCCGGCCTGGGCGTCCGGTCCCGGCTCGGGGTGCCGGCCACCGCCGTGAGCGCCGGCGCCGACGGCGTCCGCCTGCACCTGGGCGACACCGGGACGCTCGACGCCGACCTGCTGGTGCTCTGCTGCGGGGTACGCCCCGACACCGCGCTCGCCGCCGCGGCCGGGCTCGCCGTCGAGCGGGGCGTGGTGGTGGACGACCGGATGCGGACGAGCGACCGGCGGATCTCCGCGATCGGCGACTGCGCCCAGCACGACGGGACGTTGACCGGGCTTGTCGCGCCGGCCTGGGCGCAGGCCCGGGTGGTGGCCGACGTGCTGACCGGCACGGACCCGCTGGCCCGGTACCGGCCCCGCCCGGCGGTGACCCGGCTCAAGGCGGCCGGTATCGACCTGGCCGCGATGGGCGACGTGGACGGGACCGGCGACCCGGACGGGCCGGTCGAGGAGCTGACCTTCGCCGACCCGGCCCGGGGCACCTACGCCCGGCTGCGCATCCGGGACGAGCGGCTGACCGGCGCGATCCTGCTCGGTGACAACCCGGCGGTCGGCACCGTGGTGCAGCTGTTCGACAGGGGCGCGCCGGTGCCGGCGGACCGGCGTTCGCTGCTGCTCGGCCGGGCGTTCGGCGAGGCGCCGGCCGGTCCGGCCGCGTCACCGGCGCTGATGCCGGACGCCGCGACCGTGTGCCGGTGCAACGACGTGAGCAAGGGCGCGCTGGTGGCGTGCTGGCGGGCGGGTGCCCGGACGGCGGCGGAGCTGTCCGCGGAGACCCGGGCCGCCACCGGCTGCGGCAGTTGCCGGGACGCGGTGGCCGGCATCGCCGCCTGGCTCGCCGAGGTGGACCCGCCCACGGACGAGACACGCGACAGCGAGACGGATCGCGAGACGGTGGAGGTGTCATGAACGAGCGGCTGGTGGTGGTCGGCAACGGCATGGTGGGGCAGCGCTTCGTCGAGGCGCTGCGGGCCCGGGACACCGACGGGCGGTGGCGGGTCACGGTGCTCGCCGAGGAGCGGCGCCCGGCGTACGACCGGGTGCGGCTCTCGGCCGTGTTCGACGGGGTGGACGCCGGTGAGCTGAACCTGCACACGCCCGACGCCGGAGTGGACCTGCGACTCGGCGAACCGGTCACCGGCGTCGACCGGGCACGGCGGGTGGTGACCACGGCGGCCGGCGAGTACCCGTACGACGCGCTGGTGCTGGCCACCGGCTCGTACGCGTTCGTGCCGCCGGTCGACGGCACCGATCTGCCAGGCGTCTTCGTCTACCGGACGCTGGACGACCTGGCCGCGATCCGGGAGCACGCCCGGGGCCGCCGTACCGGCGCGGTGATCGGTGGCGGGCTGCTCGGGCTGGAGGCGGCGAACGCGCTGCGGCTGCTCGGGCTCGCCACGAGCGTTGTCGAGTTCGCGCCCCGGCTGATGCCGGTGCAGGTGGACGAGGCGGGCGGCGCGATGCTCCGGCGGTACGTCGAGGAACTGGACGTCACGCCGTACCTCGGGGTGGCCACCACGGCGCTGCGTCCCGGGCCGGACGGCACGGTGGCCGCGCTCGACCTGGCCGACGGCCGCAGCCTCGACGCGGAGCTGGTGGTGGTGGCCGCCGGGATCCGGCCGCGCGACGAACTGGCCCGGGTGGCCGGGCTGCCGCTGGGCCCGCGCGGCGGCGTGCTGGTGGACACGGCCTGCCGGACCGCCGACGAGCGGATCTGGGCGGTCGGCGAGTGCGCGGCGGTCGACGGGGTCTGCCACGGTCTGGTCGCGCCCGGGTACGCCACCGCCGAGGTGGTCGCGGACCGGCTGCTCGGCGGCGCTGCGACGTTCCCCGGCGCGGACACCGCCACGAAACTCAAGCTGCTCGGCGTGGACGTGGCCTCGTTCGGTGACGCGCACGGCGTCACCCCCGGCTGCCTCGACGTGATGTACACCGACCCGGCCACCCGCTCGTACGCGAAGCTGGTCCTCTCCGACGACGCGCGGACGCTGCTCGGCGGCGTGCTGGTCGGGGACGCGAGCGCGTACCCGGCGTTGCGCGCCAGTGTCGGCGGACCGCTGCCCGCTCCCCCGCTGGCGTTGCTGGCGCCGGCCGGCGGCGCGGGCGCCGGTGCGGGCGCGTTGCCCGCCACCGCGCAGGTCTGCTCCTGCAACGCGGTGACCCGGGCCGACCTGGACGCGGCGATCGCCGGCGGGGCGACCGACGTGCCGGCGCTGAAGGCGTGCACCCGCGCCGGTACGAGCTGCGGCTCCTGCGTGCCGATGCTGAAGCAGTTGCTGGACGCCGCCGGGGTACGCCAGTCGACGGCGCTGTGCGAGCACTTCGACCACAGCCGGCAGGAGCTGTTCGACCTGATCCGGGTGCGGGGCATCAGCACGTTCTCCCGGCTCGTCGCCGAGCACGGGCGCGGCAGCGGGTGCGACATCTGCAAGCCGGTGGTGGCCTCGATCCTGGCCTCGCTCGGCACCGGGCACGTGCTCGACGGCGAGCAGGCGTCGCTCCAGGACACCAACGACCACTTCCTGGCCAACCTGCAACGCGACGGCAGCTACTCGGTGGTGCCCCGGATCCCCGGCGGGGAGATCACCCCGGAGAAGCTGATCGCGATCGGTGAGGTGGCGCGCGACTTCCGGCTCTACACGAAGATCACCGGTGGGCAGCGGATCGACCTGTTCGGCGCCCGGGTCGACCAGTTGCCGCAGATCTGGCGCCGGCTCGTCGACGCGGGCTTCGAGTCGGGTCACGCGTACGGCAAGGCGCTGCGCACCGTGAAGTCCTGCGTGGGCGACACATGGTGCCGCTACGGCGTGCAGGACTCGGTGGGGCTCGCGGTCGCGCTGGAGCTGCGCTACCGGGGCCTGCGCGCGCCGCACAAGCTCAAGTCGGCGGTGTCCGGCTGCGCTCGCGAGTGCGCCGAGGCCCGGAGCAAGGACTTCGGCGTCATCGCCACCGAGACCGGCTGGAACCTGTACGTCGGCGGCAACGGCGGTTTCCGGCCCCGGCACGCCGACCTGTTCGCCACCGACCTGAGCACCGCGGAACTGGTCACCCTGATCGACCGGTTCCTCATGTACTACATCCGCACCGCCGACCGGTTGCAGCGCACCGCCGCCTGGATCGAGGCCATGGACGGCGGCCTGGACCACCTCCGGTCGGTGCTCGTGGACGACTCGCTCGGGCTCTGCGCCGACCTCGACGCGGCCATGGCCCGGCACGTCACGAGCTACTCCGACGAGTGGCGCGACGTCCTGGAGGACCCGGACCGGCTGCGCCGCTTCACCTCCTTCGTCAACGCGCCCGAGGTGCCCGACCCGTCCATCACGTTCACCCAGGAGCGGGGCCAGCCGGTGCCGGCCCGGGGCGCGCCCCCGGACGGCGGACACCGCCGCCAGCCCGTCGCGCTGGGCCTGCCGGAGGTACGCCGATGAGCCCCGTCGTCACGCTGGACTGGACCCCGGTCTGCCCGCTGGACCGGCTCGACCCCGACCGGGGCGTGGCCGCCCTCGTCGACGGCGTACAGGTGGCGGTCTTCCGTACCGCGAACGGGCTGTACGCGGTGGACAACCTCGACCCGGTCGGCGGCGCGTACGTCATGTCCCGGGGTCTGGTGGGCAGCCGGGGCGGCGTGCCCACGCTCGCCTCGCCGCTGCACAAGCAGGTCTACGACCTCACCACCGGGCGGTGCCTGGACCTACCGGGCGTGACGCTGCGCCGGCATCCGGTGCGCTGCCGGGACGGCCTGGTCGAGGTGCGGTTACGGCAGGAGGAATGATGCGGGACGAGCTGGCCGGCTTCACCATCGGGGTCACCGCCGACCGGCGGCGCGACGAACTGGCCGCGCTGCTCCAGCGGCGCGGTGCGCGGGTGGTGCTCGCCCCGGCGCTGCGGATCGTCCCGCTGGCCGACGACACCGACCTGCGTGAGGCCACCCGGGCCTGCCTGGAACACCCGCCGGACGTGCTGATGGCCAACACCGGCATCGGCATGCGGGGCTGGCTGGAGGCGGCCGAGGGCTGGGGGCTGGCCGAGCCGCTGCGCACCACGCTCGCCCGCGCGTACGTGGTGTCCCGCGGTCCGAAGGCGACCGGCGCGATCCGCGCCGCCGGGCTGCGCGAGCACTGGTCCCCGGATTCGGAGAGCTGCGACGAGGTGGTCGAGCACCTGGTCCGGCGCGGGGTGGCCGGCCAGGTCGTGGCGATGCAACTGCACGGCGAGCGGCAGCCCGAGTGCGCCGACGCGCTGGTGGCGGCCGGCGCCACGGTGATCGAGGTGCCGGTGTACCGGTGGGCGCCGCCGGCCGACCCGGCGCCGCTGCACCGGCTCATCGACCTGGTGGCCGGGCGTCTCGTCGACGCGGTCACGTTCACCTCGGCCCCGGCGGCCGAGGCGCTGCTGCGCGCGGCCGGGGACCGTACCGAGACGGTGCTGGAGGCGCTGCGCGGCGACGTGCTGGCCGGGTGCGTCGGCACCGTCACCGCCGAGCCGCTGGTGCGGCGCGGGGTGCCGGTGAGCGCGCCGAGCCGAGCCCGGCTGGGCGCCCTGGTCCGCACCATCGTCGAGGAGCTGCCCCGGCGCACGGTCTCGGTGAAGGCGGCCGGGCACGTGCTGACGCTGCGCGGGCACGCCGCGGTGGTCGACGGGGAGCTGCGCCAGCTGGCGCCGGCGCCGATGGCGGTGCTGCGGGCGCTCGCCGCGTCGCCGGGGAAGGTGCTCTCCCGCACCGCGCTGCTGCGGACGCTGCCACGTGGCGCCGACGAGCACGCGGTGGAGATGGCGGTCGCCCGCCTGCGGGCGGGGCTGACGGCGCCCCGCGTGGTGCAGACGGTGGTCAAGCGGGGGTACCGCCTGCGGGTCGACTGACCCGCAGGCGGTCAGCCCACAGAGGCCGGGTAGCCGTGCTCGGCCTGGAGGCGGAGCATCGCGTGCTCGACCACCGTGACCAGCACCTGCTTGACCGAGTCCCGCTGGCGGGCGTCGCACAGGACCATCGGCACGTCCGGGGAGATGGCGAGCGCCTCCCGGACCTCCTCCAGCTCGTAGTGCGGCGCGTCGCCGAAGCGGTTCAACGCCACGACGTACGGCAGCTTGCGGTTCTCGAAGTAGTCCAGCGGCGCGAACGCGTCGGTGATCCGGCGGGTGTCCACCAGCACCGCCGCGCCCACCGCGCCCCGGATGATCTCGTCCCACATGAACCAGAAGCGGGTCTGGCCCGGCGTGCCGAACAGGTAGAGGATCAGGTCCTCGGCCATGGTGATACGGCCGAAGTCCATGGCGACCGTGGTGGTCTCCTTGCCCGGCACCTTCGACGCGTCGTCGATGCCCACGCCGGCCGCTGTCATCAGCGCCTCGGTGGTCAGCGGCTGGATCTCGGAGATCGCTCCGACAAGTGTCGTCTTGCCCACGCCGAAGCCACCCGCGATCACGATCTTCGCGGAGATGATCTCCCGGCCGCGGTTCACCCCGTCGGGGTCATAGTTCGCGAAGTCCA
Source organism: Micromonospora sp. RV43 (assembly GCF_001029515.1). NCBI lineage: Bacteria > Bacillati > Actinomycetota > Actinomycetes > Micromonosporales > Micromonosporaceae > Micromonospora > Micromonospora sp. RV43. Next base: position 46,532 of record NZ_LEKG01000011.1, read on the forward strand.
CTTAGCACCCTTCCAAGCAGGTTCATCCGCGCCGCGAAACCCGTCGCGGGAGCGGCAGTGTGTAGCGTCAGCAGGCCCTCGGCCACCATGTCGGCGACCAGCACCCGGGTGACGCCCAGCGGCATCCGGGTGTAAGCGGCGATTTCCGCAAGCGACTGCGCCCGGCCCTCACAGACCGAGGAGATGCGGTACTTGTCGTGCCCGGCGAAGCGCGCCTCGGCCGACTGCGTCGGCGTGCTAGACAGCACCGCTTCGAGCGCGATGTTCTGCAACGGCTCGGTGCGGCCCCGGGTGACCGCATACGGCCGCACCAGCGCGCCACGTGGATCACGTCGCGGGTCCATCTCGCGATCACCTCCCCTCGTTCGGAGCCGCACCGGCTCCGGTCGTCAGCTCCCCGGTCCGATCAGGACCGGACCGCGTCTCTCGGCAGCGGGACCAGTGCCTGGCCGACCCGCTCGACCAGCAGCGCCATCTCGTAACCCACCTGGCCGACGTCGCAGCTGCGCGCCGCGAGGACGGCCATCGACGAACCGTCGCTGATGGACATCAGGAACAGGTAGCCGCTGTCCATCTCGATGACGGTCTGCAACACCCCGCCGGCGCTGAACATCCGCGCCGCGCCCTCGGTCAGGCTCACCACGCCGGAGGTGATCGCGGCGAGCTGGTCGGCCCGGTCACCGGGCAGGTCCCGGGAGGAGGCGAGCAGCAGCCCGTCCGCGGACACCGCCACCACGTGCGCGATACCCGCAACGCTGTCGGCGAAGTTGGTGAGAAGCCACCCCATGTCCTGCATGGCCGCCGGCCTGTTCATCGGTTCGTCTCCTTGGTCGAGGTGCTGTTCAGGTCGGCGCCGGCCGTACGGCCCCGCTGGACGCCACGGTGGTAGGCGGAGAGCAGACCGCGTACCTCGTCCGGCGTGCGCCGGCTGCGGTCCCGGCCGCTCTTCGGCTCTATCCCGCCGGGCACGAGCTGGGCCTGCGGCACCCGCTTGGGCAGGCCGGAGCGGGTGGTGCCGCCGGTGGTGGGCTCCGCGGCACGGCTGGCCCGGGACCAGCCCTCGTCGGCCGCCGTACGCCAGGCCTCCGGGTCGATCGGCGGCGCGGGCGCGGGCGCGGCGGCGGGTGGCGCCGGGGGCGGCGTCGCGGCCGCCGGCGGCGTGGACGGAACCTCCGGCGGGCTGTACGCGGACGGCGTGGTCGACGTGGTCAGCCCCGACGCCTGGGCCCCCGGGGTACGGGTGGGCAGCTTCGGACGCGCCGGCGCCGCTGGGGGCGCCACCGCCGGCTGTGCCGGCGCGGGCGGCTCGTCGAACGTGGGACGGGTGAAGATGGTGGTCTCGTCCTCTCCGTGCGAACGGAACCAGACCGCCTCCATCTCACGGAATATCGGCGCCTCGGCCCGCTGCTCGGGCCGGGCCACCACCGGCGTCGCCGGGGTGCTCTCCACCGCCGGCGCCGCCGCGAGCGGCTGGTAGGCCGGAGGCGCGGCCTGGGTGGCGGGTTGCGCGGTCTCGACACCCGGCGTCCGCTTGGGCAGCGGGTCGAGCGCGGGGTACGCCACCGTCGGTCCCCCGGCCGACCAGCCTGCTCCGGAGACCGGAGCCGGCGCGGTAGCGGGCGCCGCCGCCACCGGAGCGGGCGCCGCCACGGTGGGCAGCGCACCGGTCGCCCCACCCAGCTGTACGGCGGGCGTGGTGTCGCGCGTCTCGCCGGGCGTCTGCCACCGCGACGGCGGAGCGGTGGTCGCCCCGCGCCACTGGTCGGCGAGCGTCGCCGTGGCCGCGCCCCGCCCGGCGCCGGCCAGCGCGTCGGCGGCGCCGACCTGGCTGAGCGGCGACTGTTCGACGGCGAGCGGCTGACGCGGCCGGGTCAGCGGGGCCTGGCCCCGGTTGGCCGGCAGCACCACTGTCGAGTTCGGCAGCGTGACCTGGGCGACTGTGCCGCCCTCGACGTTGCGGCGCAGCTCGACGCGGATCCCGTAGCGGGAGGCGAGCCGGCTCACCACGGCCAGACCCATCAGCCGGAACGCGGCCACGTCGACGGTCGGTGGCGCGGCCAGTCGCCGGTTGAGCGAGTCGAGCTGGTCGTCGCTGAGGCCCAGACCGCGGTCCTCGATCTGGATCAGCACGTAGTCGCGGATCCGGCGGCCGTCGGCCACCACTGTGGTGTTCGGCGGCGAGAACCGGGTGGCGTTGTCGAGCAGCTCGGCGACCAGCCGGACGACGTCGTTGACGGCGTGCGCGGCCACCGAGATGTCGGTGTCGACGGTGCCGAACTCGATCCGGTTGTAGAGCTCGACCTCGGACTGCGCGGCGCGCAGCACGTCGACCAGGAGCGCGTCGTCGCGACGCGGTACGGCCGAGTCGGCGCCGGCGAGCACCAGCAGGTTCTCGTCGTTGCGGCGCATCCGGGTGGCCAGGTGGTCCAGCTCGAACAGCTGCGCCAGCCGCTTCGGGTCCTCCTCGGAACGCTCGATCGCGTCCAGCTCACCGATCATCCGGTCGACCAGGCTCTGCGAGCGGCGGGCCAGGTTGAGGAACATCGCCGAGACGCTCGTCCGCAGCGCGGCCTGCTCGGCCGCGACCCGGACCGCCTCCCGGTGGACCACGTTGAAGGCCACAGCCACCTGACCGACCTCGTCGCGGTTGCTCAGCTTGATCGGATCCCGTACCTGCTGGACGATCTCGTCCACACCGCCGTCACCGATGGCGTTGACGTTCTGGAGCCGGCTCACCGCGTCCGGCAGGTCGTGGTTCGCCACGGCGAGCGCGCCCTCGCGCAGCCGGCGCAGCGAGTCGTTGAGCGAGCGGGCGAGCACCACGGCGAGCGTCACCGCGACCGCGAGCGTGAGCAGCACGAGCAGGCTCTCCACGATCGCCTGCCGGATCACGTCGGCGCGTGCCTCGTCGGCGTCGGCCAGCATGTCGTCCAGGAGCTGGATCTCGGCCCACCGCATCAGGTCGTCGACCGCGCCGATGGCGGCTGATGCCTCGTCGCGGGTGACCAGCGCCTGACGCCCGATGGACCGGGAGATGTCGCCCGCGACCCGGTCGGCGAGCTGGACGGCGTCACCGGAGACGGTGCGGTCCACCAGGGCCCGCTGGCTCGGCGTCGCGGACCGGGAGAAGGTGAGCAGCGCCTCCTGCTGACCCGTCAGCGTGGCCACGAAGGACGAGAACTGCTCCTCGTCGATCCTTCCGCCGTCGAGGGCGGTGAAGGCCACCGCCTGCTCCTCGGCCACCTCGGCCTTGGCGTGGGCGAACGCGGCCACCGCGCGGCGGGCGTCGGCCAGGCTGTCCGCGCCCGGCTGCTGGGCCAGCGCGTCGCTGTACGCGACCAGGTCGTCCAGCACGATGCCGTAGCGCAGGCTCGCCTCGGCCACCGGCATCTGCAGCCGGTCCAGCACCTCCTGGCGGGTGCCGTTCAACGTGGACAGGTGGGCGTCGATCACCTTGAGCTGGTTGCTGATCGCGCCCGTCACGTCGCCGAGCTTGCCCCGCTCGTCCTGGTACGCCGCGATGCGCTCGTCGGTCTGACGCACCCGCAGGTTGTACGCGTCCGGCTTCTGGTTCGGGTCGGCCAGGAAGACCGCCGCCGCCATGCGCTCCTTGTGCAGGTCCTGGGTGAGCGCCGCGATGTCGACCGACACCGCGCTCAGCGACCGGACCTGGTCCGCCTCGTACGCGCCCTGGCCCACCGAGATGAGTCGGATAGTTGCCAGCGCGATGACAGCTGCGACCGGAACGACCAGGATGAGGGCGAGCTTGGAGCGGATCCGCGCGTCGCGCAGCCTGGGCAGGAGCCGGCGCCGGTTCCGCTGTTCGGCGTTGGGGCTCCCGGGCAGGGTCGTAGGTCCGGTGCTCACGACATCGCCTCCGTCGTTTCTTCCACGCGTGACCCGCTGACCCGTGCCTGGTGCAGCGGCCAGCGCCACGCGCGGCACGGCCGCGATTTCATCAGACGAGATCCTGTTTGGGAAGCCGCGGTGAGGCAGGAAACGGTCGCGGTCGACGCAACCCGTGATCCGATCACCTAATACCTTCTTTTCTCCGACCCCCTGATCAGGGGATGTCACTCCAGAGTGGTCACACGCATCTGTGCAGTAATTGTCAGTTAATGTTCCGTGTCCCCAGCATGTGGGATGGCTGTCCCGAAACAGCACTCGACGGCCCGGCTTGACCACAGGCCCCGGCATTGGCAAGGTTTTGCAGGCTTCGCGCACACCGTACGGCAAACCAATCCCGTTCCTCCACTGAGGACGGACGAGCGGCGGTGATCGGGCGTCGGCCCGCGCCGCACCTGGAGGACTGAGTTGAGCCCCATCCGCTCCGCGCGCATCGCGGCGCTCGCATCGGCCGTGCTGGCCACCACGCTCACCGGCTGCGGGATCGGCGGGGAACCGCAGGACACCAGCCCGATCGTGATCGCCGCCGACCTGGAACTCTCCGGCGCCTCGGCGCCGGTCGGCAAGGTCTACCAACGGGCTCTGGAACTGAAGGTCGAGCAGTTGAACGCCTCCGGCGCACTGGGCGGCCGGAAGATCGATCTGCGGGTCAAGGACAACCGCTCGGACGCCGCGGAATCCTTGCGGAACATCAATGATTTCAGCGGTGACTCACGGGTGAGCGCCGTCATCATGGGCGGTTGCAACGAATGCGCCGTCGGCGCGGCCCGCACGATCGGTGAGAAGCGCATTCCGACGATCGCACTCGCGTCGTCGAGCGCGGTCACCGAGCCGGTGGCCGAGCGCCGATATGTCTTCAAGCTCGCCCCGAACGCCACCGACAGCGCCGCCGCGCTCGCCGCGGAACTGGACCGGCGCGGCGTCCGCAAGGTGGCCTTGCTGCACAGCGCCGAGGGTTACGGCCAGGAAGGGCTCACCGCCCTGCGCCGCGAACTGAGCAAGACCACGGTCAAGCTGGTCGGCAACGAGTCGGTGCGCGCCACCGACACCGAGGTCGGCACGCAGATCAACGAGCTGATCGCCCGCAAGCCGCAGGCCCTGGTCCTGTGGACCACGCCGGAGCAGGCGACGCTCGCCGCCACCACCGCCCGGCAGAGCAAGTTCCGCGGCTCGCTGTTCTTCGACGCCACGGCCGCCGGCGACCTCTTCCTCGGCCCGTCGGCCCGCTCCACCGAGGAGGCCACGCTGATCTTCACCCAGACCATGGTGATCGACGACGTGATCGCCACCACCCCGGCGAAGGCCGCGCGCCGGCAGTGGTTCCAGGACTACACCGCCCGGTTCGGCGGCTACAACGGCTTCTCCTCGTTCGCGGCGGACGCGGTCCAGCTGATCGCCGACGCCGAGCAGCGGGCCGGCGGCGAGCCGGGCGAGGTCGACCGGGACGCGCTGCGTGACGTGCTGGAGACCTCGCAGCTCGACGGGCTGTCCGGGCCGATCCGGATGACGCCGGACAACCACTCCGGGTTGATGCCGCAGGCGTTGACGACGCTGGTGGCTCGTGGTGGTCGTTGGCGGCTCGCTGGTTAGTCACTGTTGGGGGTGTGGCCCCACCGCAACCGGCTCCGGGCGGTCAAGCTTGATCCCTGCGCCGGTTGCGGTGGGGCCACGCCTGTCGTGGTCGGCCGCCATCCGTGGGTTGAGGTTTTCTTTCTGGATTCTCGGTCGACGTCGGGTTCTCTTGTCGGTGCTCTCAGCGGGCTGAGGTGGTGGCCCGCACCCAGGGCAGGGCCAGCCGCTCGACCAGGCTCAGGACGGCGTAGAGCACGATGCTCATCAGCGCCACCAACACGATCGCAGCCCAGGCGGTCGCGGTGTCACCGACGCCGTTGTACTGGAGGATCTGGTAACCCAGACCCGGACGGTCGGAGTAGAACTCCCCGATCACCGCGCCGATCGCGGCCAGCGGCATGGCCACCTTGAGCCCGACGAAGATCTGCGGCAGCGCCGCCGGGAAGCGCACCTTGCGGAACGACTGCCACCACGAGGCGTTGAGCGACCGGCCCAGCTCCGCCAGGTCCGCCGGGGTGGTGGTCAGACCGGTGGCGGTGGAGAGCACGATCGGGAAGAAGCAGAGCAGGAACACCATGGTCAGGATGGGTTTCTGCCCCCAGCCCACCGCGACCACGAGCAGCGGCCCGAACGCGATCTTCGGAACCGCGTTCACCGCCACCAGCAGCGGCGCGAACATCCGCTCCACCCGGCGGGAGGCGGCCAGCGCCATCCCGATCAGCACCCCGGCCGCCGACGAGAGCAGGAAGCCGAACACTGTCATCCAGGTGGTGATGCCCAGCGCGGGCAGCAGCACCTCGGTGGTGCCGGCGAGGGACTTCCCCACCGCCTGCGGCGGGGGCAGCGCGGCCGGGTGCACCAGGTTCAGGCCCGAGGTGACCAGCCACCAGGCCGCCACCGCGATCACCAGTCCGAGCGCCGGCAATCCGACCGCCGCCGGGCGTACGGCCATCCCGCGCCGGACCGCCGGGCGCGGCGGCGCCTCCGGCCGGGCCTCGGTCGACTGTGTCAACGTGTCCTCCTCTCTGCGCCGGTCGGTGTGACCGGCACGGGAAGGGGGTGCGCCCCACCGGGGTGTCCGGCGGGTCGCACCCCCGTTGGCCCGAGCGGACCGGTCAGGCCTTCGGCGCGAGGTTGAAGTCGATGATCTGGTCGGGGGTCAGGTTCTGCTTCAGCGCACCGGCGCCCTGGAGCAGCGCGATGCTCTTGGCGACCCGGCCGCTGTCCAGCGTGCCGATCGCGGTGCCGGAGTTGCTCGACCGGACGTACGCGGCCATCAGCTGAAGCTCGGCGGACGCCGCAGCCGGGACGGCGGCCGGCACGTTCTTCTTCAGGATCTCGCCCGCCTCGTCCGGGTTGGCCAGCGAGTACTCCAGGCCCTTGAGCAGCGCGGCGGTGAACTTCTTCACCATCTCCGGCTTCTCCTTGGCGATCTTCGACGAGGTGATCAGCGCGTTGCCGTAGAGGTCCTGCATCACGTTGCTGTACGGCAGGACGACCGGCTTCTTCTTGGTCACCGTCTCCACCGTCGGCTGGCCGACGACGAACTGGCCGATGCCGTCCACCGAGCCCGAGCCGAGCATGCCGATCAGGCCCTGCGCCTCACCGTTGACCCAGGTCACCTTGCTGCCGTCGATGCCGGCGAGCCGGGCGTACGTCGGGAAGAGGTTGCGCACGACGGACGTCGGGGTGTCCGCGAGCTTCTTGCCCTCGAGGTCCTTCGGCGTGGCGATGTTCTTGCCCTCGACCGTGACGATGGCGGCCATGGTGCGCTGCTGGATCGCGGCCACCGCCACGAAGTCCTTCGCCTGGCCGTTGCCGAGCTGAAGGATGCCACCGGTCAGGTCGATCGGGCCGAAGTCGGCCTGGCCGCCGGTGATGGTCTGGATCACGGAGCCGGTGCCCTGACCGGGCTTGATGTCGACGTCGAAACCGGCCTCCTTGAAGAAGCCCTTGTCCTTCGCCACCCAGGCGTAGGAGTCACGCCCGAAGTTGCCGAACGAGGTGAGGTACGTCACCTTCTCCAGCGCCGCGCCGTTGCCGCCGCCGCTCTCGGACTTCTCCGAGTCGCTGCTGCAGCCGCCCACCAGGGCGAGGGCGGTGGCCATAGCCGCGGCGGCGACCGTACGGGTCAGCCTTCTCATCAGTGCACCATGTCCTTTCCGACCAGGACTTCTTCGCCGGTCGGGTCGTGGGTCCGACGGGGTCGGCAGGCGGGTTCGGCCGACTGGACCGTCGTGAGGGGACTCTTCGCGCGCAACAGCGTACGAGAAGCCAGATGACCTGCCGCCGCCGTCCCGGTTGCGGAACGGAAACGAAGTTGCGTGACGGAAAGCGGACTGACGTCCACCCCGGACGGTGCTATAAGCACGGTCCGCTACGCTAGCCCGGCTCGCGTTCGGACGACGTGGAAGGGAGCCGGCGGAAGATGATCCGACTGTCCGGGGTGTCCCGCACCTTCGACGGCCGTTCGGGGCGGGTGGAGGCGTTGCGCGGCATCGACCTCGACGTCGCCGAGGGCGAGTTCGTCGCCGTCCTCGGCCGCTCCGGCTGCGGCAAGTCCACGCTGCTGCGCATGATCGCCGGCCTGCTGCCGGTCACCGGCGGTGAGATCACCGTGGGCGGTACGCCGATCACGAAGCCTCGCCGCGACGTGGCGATGCTGTTCCAGCGTCCGGCGCTGCTGCCCTGGCGCTCGGTGCTGGACAACGTGCTGCTGCCGGTGGAGATCTTCGGCTGGCGCCGCGCCGAGCACCGCGACCGGGCCCGCCAGTTGCTGGAGATGGCCGGGCTGGGCGGCTTCGAGAAGCGCCTCCCGCACGAGCTGTCCGGCGGCATGCAGCAGCGCGTGTCGCTGTGCCGGTCGCTGATCGGCTCGCCCCGGGTGATGCTCATGGACGAGCCGTTCTCCGCGCTCGACGCGCTCACCCGCGAGGAACTCTCCGGCGAACTCCAGCGGGTGCACATGGAGACGAAGGCGACGATCGTCTTCGTCACCCACTCGATCGACGAGGCGGTGCTGCTCGCCGACCGGGTCGTCGTGCTCAGCCCGCGCCCCGGCCGCATCCGCGAGGTGGTCGAGGTGAACGTTCCCCGGCCGCGCACGCTGGGCCGCCACGAGCACCTGGAAGACGTCGCGCGGATCAGCGCCGAGCTGCACGAACTGCTGATGGAGCGGGACGCCCCCGGCGTACCCGTGGGAGGCCGGTGACCATGCGGGTCTCGGTGTTCACCGAACCCCACCGCGGTGCGGACTACGACGACCAGCTCCGGCTCGCCCGGCTGGTCGAGGAGACCGGCTTCGAGGGCTTCTTCCGGGCCGACCACTACCGGGCCATGGGGGACGAGCCGGCGCTGCCCGGCCCCACCGACGCCTGGCTGACGCTCGCCGCGCTGGCCCGGGAGACCTCGCGGATCCGGCTCGGCACGCTCGTCACGTCCGCCACGTTCCGGCTCCCCGGGCCGCTCGCCGTCATGGTCGCCCAGGTCGACCGGATGAGCGGCGGCCGGGTCGAGCTGGGCATCGGCGCCGGATGGTACGAGCGCGAGCACACCGCGTACGGCATCCCGTTCCCGCCGGTCAGCGAGCGCTTCGACCGGCTCGCCGAGCAGTTGGAGATCGTCACCGGGCTGTGGCGCACCCCGTCCGACGGGACGTACAGCTTCACCGGTGAGCACTACCGGCTGGTCGACGCGCCCGCGCTGCCCAAGCCGGTGCAGCAGCCCGGCCCGCCGGTGATCGTCGGCGGCCGGGGACCGAAGCGCACCCCCGAGCTGGCCGCCCGCTACGCCGACGAGTTCAACATGCCGTTCAAGAGCGTGGCCGAGACCGCCGCCGCGTACGAGCGGGTGCGGGAGGCGTGCGACCGCGCCGGGCGGGACGCCTCCGGCCGCGCGCCCCTGACGCTCTCCGCCGGCATCGTGGTGGCGATCGGACGCACCGACGCCGAGGCGCAGCGCCGGGCCGCGCCGCTGCACGTCACGAGCGCGCTGCCGCCGGAGGACCCGGTGGTCGGCTCCCCCGCCCAGCTGGTCGACCGGATCGGCGAGTTCGCCGCGATCGGGGCCACCCGGGTGCACCTGCGCCTGATCGACTTCGACGACCTCGACCACGTGGAGCTCATCGCCGCCGAGGTGCTCCCCCGACTGGACGGACCGCGATGACCGAACTCTCCGCCGACCTCGAACTCGGCCCGGTGGGCCAGGAGATCGTGTACGAGAACGACCGCGTACGCGTCTGGCACATCCGGCTGGAGCCGGGTGAGCGGCAGCCGCTGCACCGCCACGACCACCCGTACCTGGTGGTGGCGATCCAGGGCGCCAAGAACGTGGTGCAGACGATCGACGGCACCACCATCGACGCCGACGAGCCGACCGGCGGCGTGGTCTACCGCGACCCGGGCGCGGTGCACATGCTCACCAACGTCGGCGACACCACCTACCTCGCGCGCCTGGTCGAGCTGAAGTAGCCGCACCGGCAGGTTCGCCGCGCCGCGCGGCGGCAAGGTGGCGATCGGGGGCACCGGGCCGTAACGTGCCCGACATGGCCTTTCGGACGTGGGGCAGGCTGCTGCTCACGGCGCTCGGGGTGAGCGTGCTGGCCGGGGCCGGCCAGTTGGGGATCGCGTACGGCTTCGGAGTCGTACGCCTCGACGGCGCGTTCGTGGACGTCTCGGTCAACCGGTGGCCCGCCCAGCTCGTCTGGGTGGGCTGGTTCGCCGCTGTCGCCACGGTCGCCGGAGCCGTCCTCACCGAGCGCTTCGCCCGTCGCGACGACAGTCCCGGCGGCACCACCGAACTGCTCTCCATCGCCGGCGTCAGCGCGCTGGGCGCGACGGTGGTCGCCCCGCTGTGCATGCAACCGGCCCGCGCGGCCGAGCTGGGCGGATCCGTCGACCCGGTCTGGGCCGCAGGCATCTGCGCCGCCCTCGGCGCGGTGGTCGGAGCGGGAGCCGCGATCGCCGTCCTGCTCAAGCCGCCGTTCGGCTGGGGCGTGGCGGTCACCGCCGGGATCGTCTGGCTGATGGCGCTGCTCTCCGTCGCGCCCACGATCGTGTCCAGCCGGCCGCTGGCCACGGTACGGCTCGGCGTCCTCGAACCCTCCTGGCTGGATCCGGAGGCGGCGCAACGCCTGTCCATGCTGCTGCTGCCGGTGCTCACGCTGCTGGCCGGCGGGGCGGTCGGCGTGCTCGCCCGCCGGGCCGAATGGCCGCCGCTGGTGGGCGGCGCGGCCGGGGCCGCCGGCCCGGTGCTCGTCGCGTTCGCCTACCTGACCGCCGGTCCCGGCTCGGCGACCGACCGCTACCAGGTCGCGCCCTACTACGGCGCGCTGATCGCCGTGATCGCCGGTGCGCTCGGCTCGACGGCCACCACAGTGCTGCCCCGGCCGGTCACCGCCACCGGTGACCCCGACGCCGTCGAGGCCACCGACATCCTCGCGCCGCTGCCGCACTCGTCCACTCCGGGCGCCCCGGCCGCCCCGCCCGCGCCTCCGGTGACGAGCGGCGCCGCCGCGCCGGCGCACTGGAACTGGCCGGAGCCCGGCGGCTCGGCCACGGCGACGGCTCCGGCCGGTACCGATCTTCCCGCCGCCGGCCGGCCGGCCCTCGCGGGTCTGCCCGCCGTCGATCAGCCGGCCGTTGCGGAACGGCCGGCGGGTGAGCGCCCGGCCGTCGCCGACACGGGCCACGGCCAGCCCATGCCGGGTCTGCTGCCCCCGGGGCGCCGGACCTCGGCCATCGACGTCCTCGCCGCGGGCCGCCCCGACCCGGTCCCGGTCCCTGGTCCGGGTCCAGGCACGGACATGGGCACGGACATGGGCACCGCCCACGCGGGCGGCACCGGCGAGGCGGTCACCACGGACCGCGCAGGCACCGCCGACCGGGCCGTTGCCGGTGCCGAACCTGCCGATGCAACGTCCGGGCAGGCGACCGGCATCCCGGCGGACAGTGAGGCCGCCTCGGGCACCGGCTCGGCAGCCGGCACGGACGATGCCGCACCGGAACCGCCCCAGCAAGCGGCGGCGACCACGCCACGGGTGACCCGGCCGCGCCGTACCCGCGCCAGCCGGTCCAGCGGCACCACCGACGGATCGACGGCACCCGCCGACGCCACAGCACCCCGCCCAGCGGATGCCGCCTCCCCGAGCGCCGCTGCGGGCACCACCTCGGAAGCCACGTCACCGGCCACCGGCGGCACCGCCGAGGGCCACGTTCCCGGCCCGCGTACTGACAGTGGCGCGCTCGCCGGACCGGTCACGGCCGACGCGGACAGCGACACCCCCGCCGCGCCACCGGCCAAGGCCACCGGAGACACCGGCGCCACGGGCCGCTCCACCCGCTCCCGGCGCCCCCGCGCCCCGAAGGCCGGACCGCGTGCCACCGGCCCGGCCTCCCCCGGCTCCGGCCCGGCCGACGTCGCGCCGACGACGCCGATCGAGCAGGCCGACGCCAGGTCGACGATGCCGAGCAGCCCGGCCGACGCCCCGCTGACGACGTCGAGCAGCCCGGCTCCCCGCACCGATGCCCCCACGGCGGATGTCGCACCGACCGGGCGTCCCGGACGCAATTTCTTCTTCGACGACCCGGCGCCGGCCCCGTCGTCCCGGCCCCGGTTCCCGATGTTCGAGGACGTCACCGGAGCGCCCGGCGAGGTACGCCCGGCCTGGCCGATCACCCTGGCCGCCCGCCCGCACCGCGCCACCACCGAACCGGACGCACCGGCCCGGGACGACGCGGAGGCGTCCGCCCCGGCCGAGCCGGCGCCGCGCCCCCGCCACCGTGGCCTGCCCGAGCCGGGCGCGAGCACCGGATGGGACGCGCTCGCCACGAACGCCCGCCCGGCGGGGCCGCTCGCCCGGCCGGAGGCGGGGAGACCTGTCGCCCGGCCCGAGGCGGCGACCGCCGCACCGGGCGAGGCGGGTGCCGCGCTGCCCGAGGCCGCCGCCGCGGAGACGGAGGCGGACTCCCGGCGCGGGCGGCACGCCGAACCGGACGACGCCGACGCGTCCGGCGGGAAGCCGAAGACCCGGCGCGGCCTGTTCCGGCGCAACCGGGCCAAGGGCGACCCGGAGCCGGCCGACCGTACGGCCGAGCCGGGTGCCGAGGCCGACGACGAGTACGTGGACTGGGTCGCCGGTCTCGCCTCGGACGACAACGCCGACGACGCCCGCTCGCTGCGTACCGGGCGGCACCACCGCGAGTGAACGGCGGCCCGGGGCGGGCCGGAAGCGACCCGCCCCCGGCCTCGCTCACGCCAGCGGCAGGTAGACCCGTGACCCGGAGGCGACGAACTCCTCCGACTTGCCGCGCATGCCCCGCGCCGCGTAGTCCTTCAACTCCTGGGTGATCTTCATGGAGCAGAACTTCGGCCCGCACATCGAGCAGAAGTGCGCGGTCTTCGCCGGCTCGGCGGGCAGAGTCGCGTCGTGGTACGCCCGCGCGGTCTCCGGGTCCAGCGCCAGGTTGAACTGGTCCTCCCAGCGGAACTCGAACCGGGCCTTCGACAGCGCATCGTCCCACGCCTGCGCGCCGGGGTGCCCCTTGGCCAGGTCGGCCGCGTGCGCGGCGATCTTGTACGCGATCACGCCCGCCTTCACGTCGTCGCGGTCGGGCAGCCCGAGGTGCTCCTTCGGGGTGACGTAGCAGAGCATCGCGGTGCCGAACATGCCGATCATCGCCGCGCCGATCGCGGAGGTGATGTGGTCGTACGCGGGCGCGACGTCGGTGGTCAGCGGGCCGAGCGTGTAGAACGGCGCCTCGTGGCACCACTCCTGCTGGAGGTCCACGTTCTCCTTGATCTTGTGCATCGGCACATGCCCGGGGCCCTCGATCATCACCTGGACGTCGTACTCCCAGGCAACCTTCGTCAGCTCACCGAGCGTGCGCAGCTCGGCGAACTGCGCCTCGTCGTTGGCGTCCGCGATGGAACCGGGGCGCAGGCCGTCACCGAGGGAGAACGTCACGTCGTACTTCGCGAGCAGCGAACACAGCTCCCGGAAGTTCGTGTAGAGGAAGTTCTCCTCGTGGTGCGCCAGGCACCAGGCCGCCATGATCGAGCCGCCCCGGGACACGATGCCGGTGACCCGGTCCACCGCCAGCGGCACGTACGGCAGCAGTACCCCGGCGTGCACGGTCATGTAGTCGACGCCCTGCTCCGCCTGCTCGATGACGGTTTCGCGGAACACCTCCCAGCTCAGCTTCACCGGGTCGCCGCCGACCTTCTCCAGCGCCTGGTAGATCGGCACCGTGCCGATCGGCACCGGCGCGTTCCGCACGATCGCCTCGCGGGTCTCGTGGATGCGCTTGCCGGTGGACAGGTCCATCACGGTGTCCGCGCCCCACCGGGTGGCCCAGGTCAGCTTCTCCACCTCCTCGGCCACCGACGAGGTGACAGCCGAGGTGCCGATGTTGGCGTTGACCTTCACCAGGAACGCCTTGCCGATGACGGCCGGCTCGCACTCGGGGTGGTTGACGTTGAGCGGCAGCACGGCCCGCCCGGCCGCGATCTCGTCCCGGACGAACTCCGGCGCCACCGACTCCCGGACCGCCACGAACTCCATCTCCGGAGTGACGATCCCGGCCCGGGCGTACGCGAGCTGCGTCGGCCGCTTCCCGTCCACACCCGCCAGCGGCGTGCCGGCGCCGCGTACCGGGGCCACGTCGCCGCGCTCGGCGATCCACTGACCACGCAGCGCGGGCAGCCCCACCTCCGGGTCGGAGCCGGGACCGGAGGTGTCGTAGAGCCGTACCGGCGGGTTGTCCCCGGTCAGCGTCACCTCGGCGAACGGCACCCGGACGTCCGGGCGTGACCCTTCCACGTACACCTTGCGACGTGCCTGCATGACAGCCTCCCTGTCGCTCATGCGGACCAGCCGAAGTGGTCCAGCGGGCCGCGTCCCGCGCCCAGCTCCCAGGTCCGCGCGCCGGTCAGCGCGCGGGTGACGTACTCCTTGGCGTCCGCCACCGCGACCGGCACCGCGTCGCCCGCGGCGAGCCGGACCGCGACGGCGGCCGAGAACGAACAGCCGGTGCCGTGGTTGTGCCGGGTGTCCACCCGGGGCGCGCGCAGCAGGCGGGTCGTCCCGCCGCCGGCGAGCACGTCCACCGACTCGCCGTCGGCGTCCACGTCGCCGCCGGTCACCACCACGAACGCCGGTCCGCGCGCCGCCAGCGCCTCCGCCGCCGCGACCATCTCCTCGACGGTGCCCACCGGGCCTCCGGTGAGGGCCGCGGCCTCCGCGCAGTTGGGCGTCGCCACCTCCGCGTACGGCAGCAGCCGCTCGACCGCCTCCACCACGCCGAGCCGGTGCCCGCTCGTGGCGACCAGCACCGGGTCGACGACCAGGTGCGGCAACCGCCCGGCCCGGGCCGCCTCGGCCACCGCGTCCGCGACCGCCGGGGTGCCGAGCATGCCGGTCTTCACGGCGCGCACGTCGAAGTCGCCGAGGACGCTGTCCATCTGGTCGCGCACTGTCTGCGGCGGCAGGGGCAGGACGGCGTCCACGCCCCGGGTGCTCTGCGCGGTGACGGCGGTGAGCACTGTGGTGCCGTACGCCCCGAGCGCGGCGAACGTCTTGAGGTCGGCCTGGATGCCCGCTCCTGCTCCGGAGTCGGAGCCGGCGATGCTGAGAACTGTTTTCGGCGTCACTGGTTTCCTTCACCGGTGGTTGCGGTTGAGGGCTGCGGCCGACCGTGCCCACTCCGGGCGGTCAGGCTTGATCCCTCCGTGGGCACGGTCGGCCGCAGCCCTGTCGCGTGCGGGCCTTCGTCCGATCGCGCGGGGTGGGTGCGCGCCACACGGGTGGCCGCCTCCTCGAAAGCTCTGCCCAACGTGGTGGCGGTTTCTCGCGGCTCCTGGGCGCGCATGATGGCTCCCAGGACTGCTACTCCTGTTGCGCCTGCCTCTACGCATGCGGTGACCTGGGCTGTGGTTTCGATGCCGCCCAGTGCCAGCACGGGCACCTTGCTTGCCGCGATCAGCTCGCGCAACCCGGTCGGCCGTAACGCCGGGCCGTAGCCGGGTTTCGTCCTTGTCTCGTAGACCGGGGACAGCGTGGCGTAGTGCTCGGTGGTGAGCCGGGCCAGCTCGGCGGTGTCGTGACAGGACCGGCCGACCAGTCCGACTGCGGGCGGCGGGTACGGGCCGGCGGCGGGCAGGTGCACCGCGTCCCCGTCGAGCGGATCGGGTCCGGCCACGACGAGCGTGCCGCCCGCCTCGGCGAGGATCGCGCGCAGCTCGACGGCGAGCGCGAGGCGTTCGGCGCGGGGCAGGTCCTTCTCCCGCAGCACCACCCAGCGCACTCCCCCGCCGACGGCCCCCGCGACCACGTCGACGAGCGCCCCCTTGGCGACCCGCCGATCGGTGAGCAGCACGACCCCGGTCGGGCCGGTGTAGATCTTGGTACGCGGCCGCCCCTCCACGGGCGCCTCCGTACCAAGATCCGCAACGCGTACGGCGGTCACAGGTCGGGCCGTCCCTCGTCGGGGGTGGACGGCAAGGCGTGGAAGCGGCGGGTGATGCGGCCCGCGCCGTACGCCAGGTGCCCGGCCTCGACCGCGTACCGCATGGCCGTGGCCATCGCCACCGGGTCGGCAGCCCGGGTCACGGCACTGGCCAGCAGCACCGCGTCGCAGCCCAGCTCCATCGCCAGGGCCGCGTCGGAGGCGGTGCCGATGCCCGCGTCGAGCACCACCGGCACGTCCACAGCCGCCCGGACCAGCCGGATGTGGTGCGGGTTGCCGATGCCCAGCCCGGAGCCGATCGGCGACCCGGCCGGCATCACCGCCGCGCAGCCCACGTCGGCCAGCCGCCGGGCCAGCACCGGATCGTCCGAGGTGTACGGCAGCACTGTGAACCCGTCGGCCACCAGTTCCTCGGCGGCGCGCAGCAGCTCCACCCCGTCGGGCAGGAGCGTGCGCTCGTCGCCGATCACCTCCAGCTTCACCCAGTCCGTGTCGAACGCCTCCCGGGCCAGGTGCGCCGTCTTCACCGCCTCCACGGCGGTGCGGCAGCCGGCCGTGTTCGGCAGCAGCCGTACGCCGCAGCGCTCCACCAGGTCGAGCAGGCCGCCCGAGCCGCCGGGCGTGGTGTCCACCCGGCGCAGCGCCAACGTCACCAGCTCGGTGCCGGAGGCGCGGATCGCCTGCTCCAGCACGTGCAGGTTGGCCGCGCCGCCGGTGCCGAGGATGAGCCGCGAGCCGAACGCGACCCCGCCGATCTCCAGTGTGGACATCCGTTCACCCGCCCTGGGTGGCGCTGAGTACCTCGACCCGGTCGCCGTCGCGCAGCACGCTCGCCGACCAGCCGCCGCGCGGCACCACCTCGCCGTTGACCGCTACGGCGAGCCCGCGCTCCCGGTCGGTGACGGTGCGGACCACCTCGGCGACGGTGACGCCCTCGGGCAACGTCCGGCCGGTGCCGTTGACGATCAGTTCCACGTGCGCTCCTTCCCGAAGCGGTCCGGGGTGAAGGGGGCGAGCGCGGGATCCGGCTCGCCGGTGACGATCAGCTCGGTGACCAGGTCGGCGGTGACCGGGGTGAGCACGATGCCGTGCCGGTGGTGCCCGGTCGCCGCGAGGACGCCCGGCTGCCCCGGCAGCGGCCCGATGATCGGCGCGTTGTCGGGCGTACCGGGGCGCAGCCCGGCGACTGCTTCCACCAGCTCGTACTCGACGAGTTCCGGCACCAGCTCCGCGGCGGCGCGCAGCAGTGTCAGCACGCCACCGGCGGTGACCTCGGTGTCCGCGCGCTCCTCCACGGTCGCCCCGACCACGACCTCACCGCTGTCCCGGGGCACCAGGTAGACCGGCTCGCTGTCCGCGTACCCCCGGATCACGTGCCGGAAGCCCGGCGGACCACCACCCGGCGCGCGCAGCCGCAGCACCTGGCCCTTGACCGGGCGGACCGGCAGGCCGGTCAGGCCCGCCGCGCCGCAGCCGGCCGCGACCACAGTGACCCGGGCGTCCACCTCGGACAGCGCGCCGACGCGGGCCGGGCGCAGCTCCACGCCGGCGCGCTCCACGGCCGTCCGCAACGCGGCGACCAGCCGTCGCGGATCCACTTGGTGGTCGCCGGGGGCCACCGCGCCGCCACGCACGCGCGGTGCCAGCGCCGGCTCGCGGTCGCGCAGCTCCGAGGGGCGCAGCGGCGTGATCGGCAGTCCCAGACCCCGTTGGTACGACCACAGCCGCCCCGCCTCGGCCAGGTCGTCGGCGGTGAGCCCGACGACGAGCGTGCCCTCGGTGCGGTAGCCGAGGTCGACGCCGCTCGCCCCGGCCAGCTCGGCGGCGAAGCCGGGCCAGCGGGCGGCGGACCCGACGAGAAGCGCTGTGAGTTCGTGCTCACCGAAGTACGCCTCCGCGACCGGCGACAGCATCCCGGCGGCCACCGCCGAGGCGCCCGACCCGGGCCGGTCGTCGTGCACCACCACGCGCAGTCCGCGCTGCGCGCACCGCCACGCGATCGCGAGTCCCACCGGCCCGGCGCCCACCACCGCCACGTCGGTAAGGAAGGGCCCCCTGTTAACGCCTCCGGTAGAGGAAGGGCCCCCTTTTAACACGTCAGCGCCTGCAGCAGCTCGGCGGTGGCGTGCGCCGGATCGGCAGCCAGGCTGAGCGCGCCGACCACCGCCACCCCGTACGCCCCGGCGGCCCGCAGCGCCGGCACGCTCGCGGCCGTCACCCCACCGATCGCGATCACCGGGACGCTGACCGCCTCGGCGACCGCGCGTATCCCCCCGGGGCCGATCGGGTCCGGCAGGCCGGACTTGGTGGTGGTGACGTGGCACGGGCCCACGCCCAGGTAGCTCGCGCCCGCATCCACGGCCGTACGGGCGCCCACCGGCTCCCGGGCGGTCGCGCCGAGCACCGCGTCCGGGCCGAGCACCCGGCGCGCGGCTGCGACCGGCAGATCGTCCGCGCCGACGTGGCCCCCGGCGCCGTCCACCGCGAGCGCCACGTGCAGCCGGTCGTTGACCAGGCACTGTGCCCCGTACGGCCGGCACGCCTCGGTCACCCGGCACGCCAGCTCGTACGCCTCCCGGTCGGTGGCGTCGTCCTCCACGCGCACCTGCACGACGAGTTCGGCGCCCGCCACGGGCAGGGCGGCACGCAGCACGGCGAGCGGGTCACGCCCCGGCCGGGTGTCGGTGATGAGATGCAGTCGTCCCAGGGACAGCACGGCAACGCTCCTCCCTGCGCCGGCATTACCCGGATCAGGTTCGACGGTCGGGGGCTCCCAGCCCCCCTCTCAGCCCGGTCCGCACCGGGCTCCCGTGGGTCACTTGCGGCCTACCGTACGACGCCTCCCGCCCGCACGGAACCCCGGGTGAGGTTTTTCCCAGGAACCGTTCACATGCCGTACCGGGGCAACAGGTGACCGTCTCGTCACGACACGCTGCCGGGATGTCCGTTCCCGCCCGTGTCCCGCGCCGCCTGGCGATCCTGCCGTTCCGGGGCAGCCATGCCGTCTCCGAAGGACTGCTCACCTGGACGATGCTGCGCGGGCCGACGTGGATCCGCCTGCTGCCGGACGTGTACGTGCACCGGGACGGACACCGCGCCGACGACCACCGGATGTGGTGCGAGGCGGTGGCGTTGCGCCTGCCGCCGGGTGCCGCACTGGCGGGACGCAGCGCCGCCTGGCTGTTCGGCGCGGACGTGCTCAGCCGCGACGCGCCGGTCACCGTGCTGCTGCCGAGCCCGGCCCGCATGCGTCCTCATCCACGGCTGCTGGTGACCCGGTCGCCCCTGCCCGAGTCGGACCGCACCCGGTTCGCGGGGCTGCCGGTCACGACCCCGCTGCGTACCGCGTTCGACCTGGGCCGGCAGGGCTCACTCGCCGAGGCGCTGGTCGCCGTCGAGGCGCTGCTGCGTCGCCGGGTCGTGAAGCTGCCCGTCCTGCGGGCCTACGCCGCCGACCGGCCGGGTTGGCCGGGCGCTCCGCTGCTGCGCGAGGTACTGACGATGGCCGAGCCGTTGAGCGAGTCCCCGATGGAGACGCGGCTGCGGCTGCTCCTCCTCGACGCCGGTCTCGGCCCGCTGACCGCCCAGCACGAGGTGCGCGCCGGCGGACGCTTCGTGGCCCGGGTGGACCTGGCCTGGCCGGCTCTCCGCCTCGCGGTCGAGTACGACGGCGACCACCACCGGGAACGGGCTCACTTCCGGCGGGACGTGGCGCGCCTGAACGCGCTCCGCGCGGCCGGGTGGGTCGTGCTCCGGTTCACCGTCGACGACGTGCTACGCCGGCCCGACGCCACTGTCGCCCTGGTGCGCCAGGCCCTGGCAGAACGTCGCGCCGCCGCGGCAAACCACTGATCCGCACCCGCAGCCCGCCGCACCCCGGCTCGCAACCCACAGCCCACAGCCCCACAGCCCCACAGCCCCACAGCCCCACAGCC
>NZ_LEKG01000120.1:0-23129 GCF_001029515.1 Micromonospora sp. RV43
ACGGACAGCTTCTGGAGGAACCCGACCCCGCGTCGGGCTACCACCACGCCCTGACGTCGATCGACCGACTGATCAAGATCAACAACCCGCCACGCGGCCTTGATCAACAGTTAGTGAAAGACCGAGGCTAGTACAGATGGGCCCGAAGACGGTCCTGGCGAAGAGCAGGTCGGTTCCCCCGTCGCCGAGACTCCAAAGGCGGAGGCGCTACCCCGGCCAGCAAGAGGTGAAGATGGCTCCAGCGCCTAGACGCTCACCCGGAGTAGCCCCCGCTTGCTTCCATCCACTCTGGATGCATGCGTTGGCAGGGGACGTGCACGAACGCGGTCAAGATCCTGGTGGCCAAGTCGTATTCGGCTCCGGTGGTAGCGGCGGCAGCGCAGGCATCGCCTCGGCAGCGGGCAGAGGCTGAGACATAGAGGCACATCGCAGTGTGATGGTATGGTCACCGAAAGTGTCCAGTAGTGCAGGAGGCGGTATGGGTAAGCGAAGCTCAAAGGCGCGTCGGCGGGAGCCGATTCGGCATCCGATCCCCCCAGCGCGCCTCCATGCACCGCGCCAGAGGCAGAGAGCTTCCATCAGGCTTGCGCCCGAGCAGCTCGTAGAGGGGTGGAGCCACGGCGCAGATATCCGCCTAAGGCTCGCGCGATCCGATGACGTACCGCACCTGAAGCGACTGTCTAGGCTCGCTGGCGTAGACCTGGCTGAAGAGGTGGTCGAAGGAATTGAGCAGGGAGTCACCGCGGCGGCACTCGTTGCGGGCCTCCGAGACGGCAGGGAGGGCTTCACCCGCCATATGGCTAAGCAGTTTCTTGACTACCAAGCAGCGAATCATCATGTGCCTTTTCTTCACGCCACGCTGCCCCTAGTGGCGGAGCGTTCGCGAGATGGGGTCATCGGTAGCCTTATAGCTTATCCACCGGTTGGTGTCATCAGCCAATTCATTCGACAGACCCCAGCAGGTAGGCGCCGACTTGAGGCGTTGCTATCCGGTGGGACGGGGATGGCCCGAGTTAAGAGCCTTGGTGTGGACGTTGGTCATCAAAAAGAGGGGATCGGAAGCGCGCTTATCCGCGCCTGTCAACAAATCTATACCTACTGCGAGTACTTTATTATCTACGGCCAGATGCCGTGTGCTGAGGGTTTGGAAGCCTTCTACCGAAAAAACGGCTATGAGGTGCTAGATCCCGGCGAGGGCTTTGATGCTTGGGTGGTGTTTGGCTCTCACGCCTTCGTTCAGGCGCCGAAGGACGAGCGGATTTTCCTCTGGATGAAGTAGTCATTCGAGCCGTCGCGCGCTAGGTCGTTGGAGAGGTCGCCACACTCGCGCCCGCCGCCGCTACATCATGCAGCAACTCATGCGCCCGCAACAGTTGCTCGGCGACCTCGGACAACGCTTATCAAGCCTTCTGCCGCCAATAGGGCGACAGCCCGGTGGGCCGTACCGGCCGATACGCCATGCGCCGTCGCCAGATCGACAACGGTCGGGAGCTGGTCGCCAGGCCGGAGCCGACCATTGTTGATCTGGTGGCGTAGCTCGGTCGCGATCTCCTGGTATGGACTGCTCGACGCAGTTCGTTGCCCTGGCGTGAGTGGGCGCGGCGGCATCCGGGCGGCCAGCGTGCCAGCCGCGCGCTGGTCCGACTCTGACAGCCATGCGGCGTACACCCTGAGCGTCGTCGTGCCGCCCCCGCCGTGACCGAGCCGTCCGGCGACCGTGCGCACATCGACACCCGCGTTGATCAGCTCTGTTGCCGAGTAGTGGCGCAGCGCGTGAATGTGGCTGTCGATGCCGAGCCGAGTGGCGAGCCGGCCGTACCGCTGGGTGATGGTGTCGGGGCGGTAGCCGCGGCTGTTGTCCGGCTCGGGAGAGAAGACGTAGTCGGCAGGGTCGGCGTTCGCGTCGAGCTGCGCCAGGCGGTCGAGGTACCGGCCGTGCAGTTCGCGCAGCACTTCGATTGTCTCCGGGTCGAGCGCCACCCTCCGCTGCTGGTGCGTCTTGGTGTCCTTCTCCTGTAGCTGGCCGTGTTCGTTGAGGTAGGCGCTGCGTCGCAGCGTCAGCACACCGGCGGCAAGGTCGAGATGGTGCCAGCGCAGCGCGGCCAGCTCGCCGCGGCGGGCGCCGGTCGTCATAGCGAGCCATACCAGCGCGCCCCAGTCCGGATCGCGCCACGCCTCGGTGATGATGCGGGCCGCATCAGCGGGGTTCGGTGGCTGCGGGTCGGGGTGCGGCGGTGCGGGTGGCTCGGCCTGGCTGGCGGGGTTGACGGCGATCCAGCGCCACCGGACCGCCCGGCTGAGAGCACCACTGAGGATCCAGTGGATCTGCCGCACTGACGAAGCGCTGAGCGGCTTGCAGACGTGCTGCCGGCACTTCGCGGTGCAGGTGTGCTCGCTCTCTACACGATGCTTCACGTACGCCTTGCCGCCGCACCAGTCGCGGCAGCGGCGCAGGCTCGCGTAGAACGACTCCAACGTCTCGGCGTCGAGTCTGCCAACAGGCAGCTTGCCGAGAACGGGCCGGACGTGCTTGTTGAGCTTGTTGACGTAGCCCATGCGCGTGGTGGCCTCGATGTCGGCCACCTCAAGCCACCGGTCTAGAAGTTGGTCGAGCGTGGCGCGGGTTCGCGGGTTGCGCCGCTCGTCCACCTGGGCCAGCAGCCGCGTACGTGCCTTCTCGGCTTCCTTGGCGGCGGTGCGACCGGCGGGGATGACCTCGGTCAGGTAGTGCCGCTTCCCGCTGATCGGGTCGACGCCTGCATAGACCTTCACGCGCAGTGACCCGCTGGGGAGGGTTTCGAGCTCGCCACGCTGGCGCTTGGTCCGTCCGTTCGAGGCTGCCACGGGGCCACCGTAGCGCGCTCGCACCACGAATAGCCCCACGCGAGTCGTTCGGGAAGGCAAAGTTCCTGTGCGCCCGGCAGGATTCGAACCTGCGGCCTTGGGATTAGAAGTCCCCTGCTCTATCCGCTGAGCTACGGGCGCGCGCCGACTGTCGTCGCGCCAAGAGGGTACCGCCGGTCCCGGCGTGCCCGGGGGTACGGGTCGGCGCGTCCGTTCCGCCCCTCAGCGTCCCATGCCGGGGCCCGGACCGGCACCACAGTTGCGGCGGGTCCGGCGCGGGCCGGGCGGGACGCGATCCGTACCCTCGTCGGATGCTGCTCGACCAGGAAACCGAGAACGAGATCGTCTTCGAGCTGTGTCAGCTCCTCGGACGGGCCATCCTGCCCCTCACCGGCTCGGACGGCCCGGGCACACCGCCCGGCGTGCTCGGCACCGCGTTCTTCTACAGCGAGCTGGTCGGCGCCACCGACGACGGCGAGGTCGCGCACGAGTGGCTGCTCACCGCCGACGCGCTCACCGACCGCGCATACGGCGAGATCGGGTTGCGGCCGAGTGTCACCGACCCGGCCGAGGGCGCGGACGAGCCGATCGACCTGCCCGGTTTCGCCGACCACTGGCTGCACCTGCCGGAACTGGGGCTCGCCGCGATGCCGACCGGCGGTCTGCACGGCTGGGCCGACGACCGGGGCTGGCGCTGGCGTACCCAGCATGTCACCGAGGCGGCGGCCGCGCCGGCCGACTCGGTCGCCCGGATCGGCGCGGCGCCCGCCTCGGCGTTCGTGCTGGCCCTGGGCGTCGGTGACGGCGGGTCGCGGCCGTTGGAGGCGGTCGTCGAGCGGGTCGCCCGGGACGGCGGCGAGGTGCGGGTCACCACGGAGCTGCCCGCAGGCTACGTGGGCGCGCCGGTGTTCGCGGTCGAGGCCGGGCCGGACGGCGGACCGGCGTTGCGCTGCCTCGGCGTGGTGCTGCCGCCGCAGGCCGGTGGCCATCCGATCGCCACCTTCGACCGGGTCCGCGCCGCGCTCACGGCGGTCGTCGCCGACTGAACCGGCCGTCCGGCGGCGGGACGGCCGACTCGGCCGGGCTTCCCGGCGGCGGGACGGACCGGCCTCAGCCCTCGGCGGCCGCGTCGGCCGGCCGCCGCGGGGCCGGCGGTGTCGTGGGCTCCGGCTCGGTCGGCCCGGCGCGCAGGAATCCCTCCGCCCACCGTCCGACCTCCGCGAAGACCTTCTCGCGTACGCCGGGACTGGACAGCGTGAGGTCGTGCAGCCCGCCGTCGAAGCGGGCGAGAGTGACGTGCCGGCCGAGGCGGGGCGCCCAGCGCACCATGTGCTCGACGTCGAGCACGGCGTCGGCGCCGGTGGCGCTGTCGTGCCACTTCGTGCCCCGGAAGCTGCGCGTGGAGCAGGCGAGCAGCACCGGCACCGGGATGTCCAGCCCGGCCCGCAGTCGGCGCTGACCGGCGCGGATCGCGTTGATCCAGCCGGCCCGGACCGGGAATCCGGCAAGCGGCTTCCAGGCCAGGTCGTACCGCCACTCGCCCCGGTGGTCGGCGTGCAGGCTCTCGCCGTAAACCGTGCCCAGCCCGAACGGCAGCACACGCTGCGGCGCCCTGCGGCCCAGGCGGGAGACGGCGGCCGCGAGGGGCCGGCGGACCATCCAGGGCGCGTTGATGTCGAAGAAGGGGCTGTTGAGCACGATGCCGTCGACGAGGCCGGCGTCGCGGCGGTCGTGCGCCCACAGCGAGATGATCAGGCCGCCGGTCGAGTGGCCCATGGCGAGCAGGGTGTCGTGGCCCTCCTCGGCGCGGATGATCTCCGCGGCGGCGTCCAGCTCGGGGAAGTAGTCGCTCAGGTCGCGGCAGAAGTTCGGGGTCTGGTGCGGGAGCAGGCTGCGGCCGTACTTGCGCAGGTCGAGCGCGTAGAAGTCCCAGCCGCGTTCGGCGAAGAAGTCGGCCACGTGGGTCTGGAAGAAGTAGTCGACGAAGCCGTGCACGTAGAGCACGGCGCGGCCGGTCGGGCGGTCGGCGCGCCGCCGCACCAGGGTCGCGACCACCGGCCCCTCGTCGTCGGTGCCCAGCTCGATCGTCCGCCGCTCGTAGGGGGCGCCCAGCACGTCCGGTTCCACGACCGCGACGGTACGCCGCCTTGCTACCCGGCGGTAGGGGTGCTGGGTTGTAAGGAGGGGGCCCTTGTTAACGCATCCGGTAGAGGAAGGGCTCCTTGTTAACAAACGGCACGGCCCGCCCGCCTGCACCGTGCGGGCGGGCCGTGCCGGACTTCAGGCGGTCTCGGCGTCCTCGCGCTCGGCGTCCTGCAACGGGGTGCCCTCGGGCTGGTCGACGGCGCGCAGGTGCTTG
Source organism: Micromonospora sp. RV43 (assembly GCF_001029515.1). NCBI lineage: Bacteria > Bacillati > Actinomycetota > Actinomycetes > Micromonosporales > Micromonosporaceae > Micromonospora > Micromonospora sp. RV43. The sequence goes on from NZ_LEKG01000120.1 coordinate 5,204, forward strand.
TTGTGGCGCGGCTCCTGGCGGGTCTTCGCGTCGTTGAGCTTGCGGCGCAGGTCGTCCCGGACGTCGTTGAGCGCGGCGTGCAGATCCTCCTCGGTCGAGGTGGTGACGATCTTCTGCCGCCCGGCGACCCAGCACTCCAGGGTCACCTTCTGGCCCCGGGCCTCGCGATCCTTGACGGACACCTCAAGCTCGGTGGCGTCGGCGTGGAAGCCGGCGAGCCGGGCGTCCAGGGTCGCGAACTGCTCGGCGATCCAGTTGCGGTCGCCCTGGGAGAACCCGGCGCCGACCCGCAGGCACTCGGCCACGGTCGCGGGGTTCGCCACGGCGCTCATCGCGCTGCCTCGCGGACGTCTCGGAGAAGCATGGGAGCTCCCTTTCTCTCGGTTGATCAAGTACTTACCCAACCGGCGCGATTCCGGAACGCCTGCCTGCCGGCTCCTTTCGATCATGCGTCGTCGCAGGTCAGGTCCGTAGGGCCGGTCGGCCTAGCAGATCGGGACCTTGATCAGGTGGTTGTCCACAGGGCGGTCCGTCATCCACAGGCACGGGCCGGGCGGGTGGTCCGGGCGGGGCGGTCGGCCGACGCTTCCCGGGACAAGTCGATCCCTGGGAGGGGCGATGTTCGATACGTACGTGACGATCGTCGGCAACGTGCTGACCGCGCCGGAGTGGCGCCGGACCACGCAGAGCGGAACGCTGGTGGCCAACTTCAAGGTCGCCTCGACCGCCCGCCGGCTCGACCGCGACAGCGGCCGCTGGGTCGACGGCAACAGCCTTCGGGTACGCGTCAACTGCTGGCGCCGCCTCGCCGAGGGGGTGGCCGCCTCGGTGGCGGTCGGTGATCCGGTCATCGTGGCCGGGCGCCTCTACACCCGGGACTGGACCGACGAGGCGGGCACCCACCGCACGCTCTACGAGTTGGAGGCGGTCGCGGTCGGGCACGACCTGTCCCGGGGCCGGGCCCGCTTCCTGCGCAACCAGCCCCGCGCGGCCACCAGCACCGTCGAGGACGCGGAGGCCGAGCAGCGGGTGCACGGCGAGGCGACCGAGCCGGTGCCTGATGCCCAGGCCCCGGCGACGTTCGACGACCGGCCCTTCGACGACGACTTCCCGCCGCCGGAGTACGGAGGCGGCCGGGTCGGGCTCGTCGGCACCGTCGAGCGGGTGGGCGAGCCCGACCCGTTCGACGACCGGCCCGGTGCGCCCGTTCCCGGCGGGGACGCCCGGTTCGGCGGACCGTCCGGCGGTCTGCCGGGCGGGCGGACGGACGGTCCGTCCGGCACCGGCCCGGGCCTGCCGGCCGAGGACGACGACCTGTCCCCCGAGGAGGGCGACGAGCCGGCCCCGGCCGGGGACGACGAGCTGGGTGAGGTCACCGCACCGGGTGCCGGTGGACCGGGTGAGGGCGAGCCGGGCGGCGCGAGTCCCGGCGGCGCCGCCGGGACCCCCTCCGGGCGCCGTGGCCGGCGGCGCACCCCGGTGCACGCCTGACCCTTCGTCCGACGGGGGCGCGGGGTGGTGACGTCGGCGTCACCACCCCGCGGTACGACTAGGCTGGCCGGCCGGAGGTGGTGACGGGTGCGGCAGGCGACCGCCATGGCGAACGCGACCGGGTTGGTGGCGGGCTACGCGCTCGACGCCCTGCTCGGCGACCCCCGCCGGTGGCATCCGGTGGCCGGCTTCGGCACGGCGGCCGGCGCGCTGGAACGGCGGGTCTACCGCCCCGACCGGACGGCCGGCACGGCGTTCACGGCGCTCGCCGTCGGCGCGCCGGTCCTGCTCGGCGCCGCCGCCGCGCTGGCGACCCGCCGCCATCCGGTGGCCCGGGCCGCGCTGGTGGCCGCCGGCACCTGGACGGTGCTGGGCGGGCGCACGCTGCGGCACGAGTCCCGGGTGATGGCACGGGCACTGGGCCGGGCCGACCTGCCCGCCGCCCGGTCCCGCCTGGGCAACCTCTGCGGACGCGACCCGTCGGCCCTCGACGAGCCCGAACTCGCCCGCGCCACGGTCGAGTCGGTCGCCGAGAACACCTCGGACGCCGTGGTCGCCCCGCTGGTCTGGGGCGCGGTCGCGGGCCTGCCCGGCCTGCTCGGCTACCGGGCGGCGAACACGCTCGACGCGATGGTCGGCCACCGCTCGCCCCGGTACGCCCGCTTCGGCACCCCGGCGGCCCGGCTGGACGACGCGCTGAACCTCGTGCCGTCCCGGCTCACCGGGCTGCTCACGGTGGCCGTCGCGCCGGTGGCACACGGGGACCGCGCCGCCGCCTGGCACGTGTGGCGACGGGACCGGGCCGACCACCCGAGCCCGAACGCCGGTCAGTGCGAGGCGGCCATGGCGGGCGCGCTCGGCGTCCGGCTCGGCGGGCGCAACGTCTACTTCGGCCGCGCCGAGACCCGGCCCTTCCTCGGTGACGGGCCCCGCCCCGAGGCGCGGCACCTGAAGCGGGCCGCCCGGATCTCGGGCGCGGTGGGTGTGGCCGCGCTCGGCCTGGCCGCGCTCTACCCGGTGACAGTCGGTCGCCTGGTCGGCGCTGCCGGCCGGGCCGCGCTGGGTGCCGTCACCCGAGCGGCCCGTGACTCAGGCCGGGGGAGCGGGCGGTGAGCGGCGGGCTGCTGGTCGCCGGCACCACCTCCGACGCCGGCAAGAGCGTGCTCACCGCCGGCATCTGCCGCTGGCTGCGCCGCCGGGGCGTCCGGGTCGCCCCGTTCAAGGCGCAGAACATGTCGAACAACTCCGCCGTGGTGGTCGGCCCGGACGGTCGCGGCGGCGAACTGGGCCGCGCCCAGGCGATGCAGGCCGCCGCCTGCGGGCTGGACGCCGACCTGCGCTTCAACCCGGTGCTGCTCAAGCCGGGCAGCGACCACGCCAGCCAGGTGGTGCTGCTCGGCGAAGCCGTCGACACGGTCACCGCCGGCAACTACCACGAGGTACGGGCTCGGCTCGCCACCACGGCGTACGCGGCGCTGGCCGAGCTGCGCTCCGAGTACGACGTGGTGATCTGCGAGGGCGCGGGCAGCCCCGCCGAGATCAACCTGCGCGACGGCGACTACGTCAACATGGGGCTGGCGCGGCAGGCCGGCCTGCCCACGATCGTGGTCGGCGACATCGACCGGGGCGGCGTGTTCGCCTCGATGTTCGGCACCGTCGCCCTGCTCGACGCGGCCGACCAGGCGCTGCTGGCCGGGTTCGTGGTGAACAAGTTCCGGGGTGACCGCGGCCTGCTCCAGCCGGGGCTGGACATGCTGCGCCGGGTCACCGGCCGCCCGACGTACGGGGTGGTGCCCTGGGCCCTGGACCTGTGGCTCGACGCGGAGGACTCGCTCGCGTACGGGCGGGTGCTCGGCCGGCCGCCCGCGCCCCGGGGCACCGACTGGCTCGACGTCGCAGTGGTCCGGCTGCCCCGGATCAGCAACGCCACCGACGTGGAGGCGCTGGCGACCGAGCCGGGTGTGCGGGTACGCCTCACCGTCGAGCCGGCCGAACTCGCCGCCGCCGATCTGGTGGTGCTCCCCGGCACCAAGTCGACAGTCGCCGACCTGGCCTGGCTGCGGGAGACCGGCCTGGCCGACGCGGTCCGGGCGCACGCCGCCGCCGGACGGCCGCTGCTCGGCATCTGCGGCGGCTTCCAGATGCTGGGCCGGGCGATCCACGATGCGGTGGAGAGCCGCCGGGGCACCGTACCCGGCCTCGGGCTGCTGCCCGTCGAGATCACCTTCGAGCCCCGCAAGACGGTCCGCCGGGCCGAGGGTACCGCCGCCGGCGATGTGCCGGTCCACGGGTACGAGATCCACCACGGCCGGGTCACGGCCGCCGACCCGGGCCTCGCGCCGCTGCTGCGCTACGCCGACGGCACCGGCGAGGGCGCGCGCCTCGGCACCGTGTACGGCACGCACTGGCACGGCGCCTTCTCCTCGGACGCGTTCCGCCGCCGGTTCCTGACCGAGGTCGCGGAGGCGGCCGGACGGACCGGGTTCAAGGTCGCGCCGGACACGTCCTTCGCGGCGGCCCGGGAACGGACGCTGGACCTGCTCGGCGACCTGGTGGAGGAGCACCTCGACACCGACGCGCTGTGGCGGCTGATCGAGTCCGGCCCACCGCCGGGACTGCCGTTCGTGCCACCCGGCGCGCCACCGGCTCAGTAGCGCACGTCGGCCGGGCGGTCGGACATCGGCAGTCCGGCCTCCCGCCAGCCCTGCACGCCGCCGATCATGTCGGTGGCCTGCCGCAGTCCCAGCGTCTGGAGGCTGGCGGCGGCCAGGCTGGAGCTGTACCCCTCCCGGCACACCACGACGATCTCGCGGTCGTACCCGGTGGCCTCGGGTATGCGCCACGCGCTGGCCGGGTCGAGTCGCCACTCAAGCACCGTGCGGTCGATGACGATCGCGCCGGGCAGCTCACCCTCCTCGCGGCGCTGCGCCTCGGTACGCGTGTCGATCAGCAGCGCGCCGCCACGGACCGCCTCGACGGTCTCGTGCGGGGTGAGCCGGCGGAGACCGGCGCGGGCCTGTTCCAGGAGGGCGTCGACGCCCGGACACATCACGTCATGGAGCACCCCCCGATGATGCCCAGCGCGCCGCGCCGCCGCTCGGCGAAACGGTCCGCCCGGGTCGCAGTTTCCAGCGGACGGGGGAACGTTAGCGTCGGTCGGGTGAACGTTGCCCTGATCGAGGCGTACGCCGGGTTGGCCCGTCGGGTGCTGGCCGGGCCGGCGCGGCTGGGGCGTACCCGGCTGGTCGCCGTCGACGGGCCCAGCGGCGCGGGCAAGAGCCGGTTCGCGACGCGCCTCGCGGACGCCCTGGCGGCGGGGGTGGGCGGCGTCCGCCCGCCGCTCGTGCACACCGACGACCTGCTCGACGGCTGGGACGACCAGCTCACGTTCTGGACCCGGCTGGAGGAGCAGGTCCTCGGCCCGCTGCGGGCCGGCCGGGCGGGCGGTTACCGCCGCTACAGCTGGGTGCGCCGTTGTTTCCTGGACCGGGTGGTGCCGGTGCCGGCCGGTCCGGTGCTGATCGTCGAGGGGGTGAGCGCCGCCCGCGCCGCGGTACGCCCCGAGCTGACGCTGTCGGTGCTCGTCACCGCGCCGGCCGAGCTGCGGTTGCGCCGGGCGCTGGCCCGCGACGGCGAGCGGATCCTGCCGGAGCTGCGCCGCTGGCACGCGGGGGAGCGGTCGCACTTCGCCGCCGACGGCACCGAGGCCGCTGTGGACCTGGTCGTCGACGGCGCCCCGGACCTGCCGCACGACGCGGACCGCTACTACGTGCGCGTGGGGCGGCGATCGGGCTCGGGCGACGTGGCGGGGTAAGGCCAGCATACGATTCCGGTCATGACCACTCCGATCCTCTCCGAGTCCGAGGTGCGGGCCGCCGTCGAGCGGGAACTCCCCGGCGTCCGTGCCGACCTCGAGCGACTCGTCCGCATCCCGGGCATCGCCTTCGAGGGCTTCGACCACTCGCACGTGGAGCGTTCCGCCGAGGCGGTGGCGGAGCTGCTGCGCGGCTGCGGCCTCGACACGCGGATCGTCCGGTCCGGCGGCCAGCCCGCGGTGATCGGCACGAAGGCGGCCCCGGCCGGCGCGCCCACAGTGCTCATGTACGCGCACCACGACGTGCAGCCGGTCGGCGACCTGTCGCTGTGGGAGTCGGACCCGTTCGAGCCGGTGGAGCGCGACGGCCGCCTCTACGGCCGGGGCGCCGCCGACGACAAGGCGGGCATCATGGCGCACGTCGCCGCGCTGCGCGCGTTCGGCGACCGGCTGCCGGTCGGCGTGGTGCTGTTCATCGAGGGCGAGGAGGAGTACGGCTCGGACTCGCTGGAGCGGCTGCTCGCCGAGCACCGTGACGACCTGGCCTCGGACGTCATCGTGATCGCCGACTCCACCAACTGGGACGTCGGCGTGCCGGCGCTGACCACCTCGCTGCGCGGCATCGTGAACTGCTTCGTGGAGGTGCGCACGCTCGACCACGCGGTGCACAGCGGCATGTTCGGCGGCGCCGTGCCGGACGCGCTCACCGCGCTGGTGAAGCTGCTCGGCACGCTGCACGACGAGGCGGGTGACGTAGCGGTGGACGGGCTGGCCGCCCGCGAGGGCGCCAGCGTCGACTACCCGGAGGACCGGTTCCGCGCCGAGGCCGGCCTGGTCGACGGCGCGCGGCTGTTCGGCACCGGCCGGATCACCGACCGGCTCTGGACGAAGCCGGCGCTGGCGATTCTGGGCGTGGACGCGCCGTCCACCGGCGAGGCCCCGAACGCGCTGGTGCCGTCCGCGAAGGCGAAGCTGAGCGTACGGCTGGCGCCGGGCGACGACCCGAAGAAGGCGTACGCGGCGCTGACCGCGCACCTGGAGCGGCACGCGCCGTGGGGCGCTCAGGTGTCGGTGACGTTCGAGCACGACGGCGCGCCCTGCGTCATCGACGCCTCGGGGCCGATGTTCGACGCGGCCCGGTCGGCGTTCCGGACGGCCTGGGACGGCACCGACCCGGTCGACATCGGGGTGGGCGGGTCGATCCCGTTCATCGCCACGTTCCAGGAGATGTTCCCGCGGGCCGCGATCCTGGTGACCGGTGTGGAGGACCCGCACGCGCGGGCGCACGGGCCGAACGAGAGCCTGCACCTGGGCGAGTTCGCGCGGGTGTGCCTGGCCGAGGCGCTGCTGCTGGCCCGGGTGGCCGAGGCCGGAAACCGCGCCTGAGGTGTCGAAACCGTAACTTCGGGGCGGATGTCGGAGTTTGTGGTGTGTCGGCGGGCGGGGTGTTATAGCCTTTCGAACATGCGTACGAACGACGAGATGGAGCGGCTCCAGGCCGCCGTCCGTGCTCTGGGGGACGTCGACGTCTCCGCGTGGTCCGAGGACACGCTCAACGAACAGATCGGCGAGCTCTCCGCCGCCCTGGTCACGCTCGACGCGCTGCTCACCCGGGTCGCCGAGGGCGTGCGCGGGCGCGGCCTGCGCATCGAGGAACCGGTCTCGGCCTGACCGTCGGCCCGTCGGCCCGGCGCACCCGTGCGGTGTGCCGGGCCGCCGGATCCACCCCGATGTCACACGCGACTGGCAGGATGTGGGCGTGCGTTTCGCGGAGCTGGCGGCCACCTCGGCCGCGGTCGGGGCCACCAGCGGCCGACGGGCCAAGGTGGAGTTGCTGGCCGCCGCGCTGCGCGGGCTGGAGCCGGGCGAGATCCCGGCCGGTGCCGGTTATCTCGCCGGTGAGCTGCGTCAGCGTCAGACCGGTGTCGGCTGGGCGGGCCTGCGTGACCTGCCTCCGCCGGCCGCCGAGCCGACGCTCACCGTCGCCGCCGTCGACGCGGCGATCGAGGAGATCTCCCGCGTCGCCGGGGCCGGTTCGCAGGCCCGGCGCCGGGAACTGGTCGGCCGTCTCTTCGCCGCCGCCACCGCCGACGAGCAGCGCCTGCTGACCGGCCTGTTCCGGGGCGAGCTGCGCCAGGGCGCGCAGGCCGGGCTGCTGGCCGACGCGGTCGCGCGCGCCGCCGACGTCCCGGTCACGGCGGTCCGGCGGGCCCTGCTGCTCGCCGGTGACCTGCGGGCGGTGGCGGTCGCGGCGCTCACCGGCGGCGCCGCCGCGCTGGCCGGGTTCGGGCTCCAGGTGGGCCGGCCGCTCGCGCCGATGCTGGCGCAGAGCGCGCCCTCGGTCGACGAGGCGCTCACCGCCACCGGCGTGCCGGCGGTGGTCGACGTGAAGCTCGACGGCATCCGCATCCAGGTGCACCGCTCCGGCCCGGACATCGCCGTCTTCACCCGGAGCCTCGACGAGATCACCGGCCGGCTGCCCCAGGTGGTGGCCGCCGTCCGCGCGCTGCCCGCCCGCGAGCTGGTGCTCGACGGTGAGGCGATCGGGCTGGACGCCGCCGGCCGGCCGCTGCCGTTCCAGGAGACGTCCAGCCGCGCGGCCCGGCGCACCACGCCCAGCACCACCGGGCCGACACAGGTCGCGCCCGCCGTGCTGGCCGCCGCCGAGCGCACCGGCGAACCGGTGCTCACGCCGTACTTCTTCGACCTGCTGCACCTCGACGGCACCGACCTGATCGACGCGCCCGGACGGGAGCGGTGGGCGGCCCTGGCCGGCGCGGTCGACGCCTCGCTGCTCGTCGACCGAATCGAGGTGGACGACGTGGAGCAGGCGGCCACGGCGTTCGCCGCGGCTGTCGACGCCGGTCAGGAGGGCGTGGTGGTCAAGGACCCGGCCGCGCCCTACGACGCCGGCCGGCGCGGCTCGGCCTGGGTCAAGGTCAAGCCGCGGCACACGCTCGACCTGGTGGTCCTCGCGGTCGAGTGGGGCAGCGGCCGGCGGGAGGGCTGGCTGTCCAACCTGCACCTCGGCGCCCGCGATCCGCGCACCGGCGAGTTCGTCATGCTCGGCAAGACGTTCAAGGGGCTCACCGACGAGCTGCTGCGCTGGCAGACCGAACGGTTCCTGTCGCTCGCCGTGGAGAAGGGCGACTGGGTGGTGCGGGTCCGGCCGGAGCAGGTGGTCGAGATCGCGTTCGACGGGGTGCAGACGAGCAGCCGGTACCCGGGCGGCATGGCGTTGCGCTTCGCCCGCGTGCTGCGCTACCGCGACGACAAGACCGCCGCCGAGGCGGACACCATCGACGCGGTCCGCGCCATCCACGCCGGCCGGGTCACCGGCTGACGGCTCAGCCGGCCGACAACGACCGGGCGTAGTTGACCTGGTTGTTGAGCTGCTGCACCTGGAACTGGTCGGTCACCGGGATCCCCGCGACGTACTGGTGCCCGCCGCTGTTCACCGTCACCTGCACGGTGCCGTAGTGCCGCGTCTCCTTGACCAGCAGGAAGAGGAGGCTGAACACGGTCAGGCAGAAGAAGCCGAGGATCGCGGCGACGATGGCCCACTGGGCGATCTTCTCCTCCTTCTGCCAGTAGTCGGTCACGTACCAGGAGGCGCCGGCGAGCGGCAGGACACCGGCCGGGGTGCGGATGACAGGCGGCGTCACCATGATCTCGGCGATCTGCACGGCTACCGCCGACTGCGTGGGCGGCACCGGCCCGGGCGGTGGATACGCCCCGGGTGCGGGCCCGTAGTACGGCGCGACCACCCCGGCCGGCGGTACGGGCGGCGCCGAGAACTGCGCAGGCGGCGCGGAGTACTGGGCGGGCGGCGCGGAGAACTGCGCGGGCGGCGCCGAGAACTGCGGCGCGGCCGGGAACTGCGCGGTGGCCGGCGGCGCGGTCCACCGGCTCACCCGGGGTGTCCAGCCCGGCCCGGCGGCGGGCCTCCCGGCGCGCCACCCAGCCGTAGCCGAACAGGCTCATCACCGCGAAGATCCACCACTGCCACACGTAGCCGAAGTTCTGCCAGTTGTTGGTGTGCCCGATCTGGACCGCCTGGAAGGCCGGGTCGGCGGCCGGCGTCTGGCCGTCGAGCAGCACGTAGCCGCCGGTCACCGGGTAGGGGAGTTGCTCGGCCAGGCGCGGGATGTCGATGCGCCGGGCCTCCAGCTTGCCGTCGCGCCGGCTGACCGCGCCGCCGCCGCTCTCGCTGCCGACCACCCGGCCGGTCACTGTCACCTCGCCGGCCGGCGCCGCCGGGACCTCCGGCTGGACTGTCGCGCCGGCGCCCGGCACGGGCGGGATCCAGCCCCGGTCGACGAGCACCGCGGTGCCGTCGGCCAGCACCAGCGGGGTGAGCACCTCGAAGCCGACGGTCCGGTCGACGGTGCGGCCGCGGATCAGGACGGTGTTCGCGCTGTCGTACCGGCCGGTGGCGGTGACCCGGCTCCAGGTGAGCTCCTCGGACGGCGCGGGACCGACGTCGCCGCCGCTGGGCGCGGGGAGCGCGTCGCGCAGCGGCGCGGGCGTCATGGTGGCCCCGGCGTCGATGCGCTCGTTGACGGCCGTCCGGCCCCGGTAGCGGTCCAGCTGCCAGTTGCCCAGGAACACCATCACCGTGGCGGCGACGAGCGTGAGCGCGAGGTAGCCGAGCCAGCGCGGGGTCAGCAGGAACCGGTACACGTTGGCCAAGGCTACCCGTATGAGCGATGCCACTCGCCGCTGCCAGGCAGAAACGGCGGTGTGCGCGGCTCTCGCGCGCCGGGCCGGACGGGTATGGTCACGCGGGCGGAAACCACCCACATCAGGAGTCGATGATGACCGACGTGCCGCGCGTCGTGCTGAGTGCGCCCTCCTCGGGGCACGGCACCGGCGCCGTCTCCCTCGGCCTGCTCGCGGCGTTCACCGACCGGGGGATCCCGGTGGCCGGGTTCAAGGTAGGGCCGGACCAGGTGGACGCGGCGTATCTGGGGCTCGCCGCCGGGCGCGCCGGGCGCACGCTGGACCCGAGACTCGTCGGCCCGGAGCGGATCGCCCCCCTCTTCGCGTACGGCGCGGCCGGCGCCGGGTTCGCGCTGGTGCAGGGCACGATGGGCCTCTACGACTCGGTCGGCGGACGACCGGAGAGCGAGTCCACGGCAGCGGTCGCCACCGCGCTGCGCAGCCCGGTGGTGCTCGTGGTGGACGTGGCCGCGATGGGCCAGTCGGTGGCCGCGCTGGTGCACGGCTTCCGGGCGTACGACGACGAGCTGTGGCTGGGCGGCGTGATCCTCAACCGGGTGGCCTCGCCCCGGCACGAGGCGCTGTTGCGCGAGGCGCTCGACGACGTGGGCGTGCCGGTCTACGGGGCGTTGCGCCGGCACGAGCTGCCCCCGGTGCTGCCCGCCCGCCGGTACGGCACCGGTCCCGTGGTGCGTGCCGACGCGGACGCCGAACGCGGCGTACGCCGGCTCGGTGAGGCGGTGGCCGCCACCGTCGACCTCGACCGGCTGCTGGCGCTGGCCCGCTCCGCCCCCGCGCTCACCGTGGAGCCGTGGTCGCCGGAGCCGGCCGACGCGCCGCAGCCGTCGGGGGAGCGGCCGGTGGTGGCGCTCGCCGGCGGACCGGCCGGCGCCTACAGCCACCCCGAGACCGCCGAGCTGCTGCGCGCCGCGGGCGCCGAGGTGGTCACGCTCGACCCGCTGCGCGACGAGGCGCTGCCCGCCGGGGCGCGCGCGCTCGTCGTCGGCGGCGGGCTGCCCGAGACGTACGCGGAGCAGCTCTCCGCCAACCGCCGCCTCTGCATCGCGGTGGCCGAGCTGGCCCGTTCGGGCCGCCCGGTGATCGCCGAGGGGGCCGGCCTGCTCTGGCTGGCCCGGGAGCTGGACGGCCTGCCCATGTGCGGGGTGCTCGACGCGGTCGGCACGATCCGGGACGGCCTGGTGGTCGGCTACCGCACGGCCACCGCTGTCACCGAGAGCGTGGTGGCCGCGGCCGGCACGACGGTGACCGGGCACAAGCAGCACGCCGCAGTGCTCACTCCGCGGGCCGGTGACCGTCCGGCCTGGCGCTGGGAGGGTGGCAACCCGGAGGGTTTCGTCCGGCAGGCGGTGCACGCCTCGCAGCTCGTGCCGCACTGGGCCGCGCATCCGGACATCGCGGCCCGGCTGGTGGCCGCCGCGCTGGCGCCGGTGGGGGCGCCGGCGTGATCGGGCAGGTGGCGGTACGCCGGTTCCCGGCGCTCACCGTCTCGACCCCGCGCATCGAGGTGCGGCACCTCGTCGCCGCCGACGCGGAGGCGGTGGACGAGGTGTTCGCCGACCGGCAGACGCAGCGCTGGCTGCCGCTGGCCGAGGCGTCCGGGCAGATCGACGGGCGGGCGTGGTGCACCGAGCTGGCCCGGCAGCGGCGTGACAGCGGCGACGGCGACCACTGGGCGGTGGTCCGCCGGGAGGACCAGCGGGTGGTCGGCTCGCTCTGGGCCCGCCGTACCGACTGGGGCGCCCGGCTCACCGAGCTGTCGTACGCGATCGCGCCGCACGCCCGGGGTTACGGCCTGGCGGTAGAGGCGGTGGACGCGGTGGCCATCGCGTTGATCCTGGAGCACGGGTTCCAGCGGGTGGAGCTGCGGGTGGCAGCCGGCAACGTGGCGTCCCGGCGGGTCGCCGAGAAGGCCGGCTTCAGCTACGAGGGCCTGCTGCGCAACGCCGGTATCGTCCGCGGCGCCCGGGTCGACCTGGAGCTGTGGTCCTTCGTCGCCGCCGACCTCCGCTGACCGCTCCCGCCCCACAACGTCGATCAAGGAGTTCGCGTCGGCGGATCGGCCGATCCGGAACGCAAACTCCTTGATCAACTACCCGGGCGCACCCCCGGGCGGATCAGGTGGGTCAGCCGACCATCTGGTCGGAGGGTGGGGTGAACTGGCGGGTGGGCTGGCCCTTCAGGGAGTCCCGCAGGGTCTGCGCCACCGCGTTCACCGGGATCTGCGACTGGCCGTCACCCACCGCGTTGAACGGATTGTCCGGGTCGGCGATGAAGCTCGCCGCCGCCAGCTCCGGCGTGTAGCCGACGAACCACGCCGACCGGGTGCTGTCCGTCGTACCCGTCTTGCCGGCGACCGGGCGGCCCACGGTGCCCCGCACGCTGTCGGCTGTCGACCAGCCGCCGCAGCTCCCCTTGGCCGGGGTGTCGCCGGTCGGGCAGCGCGCCGCGTCCGTGGCGGCGCGGGCCGCGTCGGCGTTCACCACCTGCCGGCACCGCGGCTTGGCGACCTCCCGCTGTACCCCGCCCGCCGTCGTGTACGTGGCCGGCGTGCCGTCCCGGTTCATGATCGCGTTGACCGGGATGGCCTCGCAGTAGCGCCCGTCGGCGGCGATGGCGGCGTACGCGTTCGCCATCTCCAGCGGGGTGGCGTCAGAGACGCCGAGCGTGAACGCGCCCCACTTCTTCGCCTTGCCCGGCGACGCCTGTTCCTTGTCCACGTCGGTACGCCAGCGCAGCCCCAGCTGCTCGGCCAGGCGCACCCCGGCGTCCGCGCCGATCTTCTCCTCCAGTTGGACGAAGTACGTGTTCACCGACTTGCCGAACCCGGACCACATGGTCTGCCGGCCGGTCATCGCGCCGCTGGCGTTGGACGGGGCCCACCCGTCGTAGACGGCCGACTTGTACGTGTGCGGCGAGTCGTACGCGGTGGACAGCGGCATCCCGGCGTTCAGCGCGGCGAGCATCGGGAACATCTTGAACGTCGAACCGGCCTGGTAGCCCGGTAGCGTCCCGCCGCCGAGCAGCGGCGCCACGGTGTTCGGGTAGTTCGCCTTGACCTTCGGACCGGCCTCCGGGTTCGAGCTGTTCGGGTTCTCGGCCAGGTCGAGCGAGTAGTTCCGGTTCACCGCCATCGCCTTGATCCGTCCGGTGCCGGGTTCGGCGACCACGATGCCGTTGGCGAACGGGCTGCCCGTGTTGTCCTTGGCGCCGACGTTCTTCTCCGCCGCCGCCTGGGTCTTCGGGTCGACGGCGAGCACGATCCGGTAGCCGCCGCGGCGCAGCTTGTCCATCCGTTCCAGCCGGTTCTCGCCGAACGCGGGCTGCGAGCTCCACCAGTTCTTCAGGTAGTCGCAGTAGAAGCCCCAGCTGCGGTGGCCGCCGTCGATCGCGGCGCAGTCGTTCGGCGGGGTGGTCAGCTTCAGCTTGATCGGCTGGCCCTTGGCCGCGGCGGCGGCATCGGGCGACAGGTAGCCGAGGCGGGCCATGTTGTCCAGCACGTAGTTGCGCCGGCCGGTGGCGTCCTTCTGGTCCGAGGTGATCGGGTCGTACTCCGACGGCGACTTCACCAGCCCGGCCAGCGTGGCCGCCTCGACCGGGGTGAGCGTGGCCGGGGTCTTGGAGAAGAAGATCTGCGAGGCGGCGTAGATCCCGTACGCGCGGTGACCGAAGTAGGCCGAGTTGAGGTAGCGCTCCAGGATCTGCTCCTTGCTCAGGTGCTTCTCGATGTCCAGCGCCATGCGCATCTCCTTGACCTTGCGCAGGCTGGTCTGCTGGGTCGCCTCCTGGACCTCCTTGGGCGTGGTCGCGCTGTCCCGCAGCGCCATCCGCACGTACTGCATGGTGATCGTCGAGGCGCCCTGGGAGACGCCGCCGGATCGGGCGTTGGACACGAAAGCACGCGCCACGCCCTTCGGGTCGACGCCGTGGTGCTGGTAGAAGCGGTTGTCCTCGGCGGCGACGATCGCCTGCTGGATGTTCGGCGACATGTTCTCGATCTTGGTGTACTGCCGGTACTCCTCGTAGAACATCGTCAGCACGGTCTTGCCGTCCGGCGCGTAGACGTACGAGGTCTCGGCCGGCAGCGCGGTCTTGAGGATGCTCGTCTTCTGTTCGATCGCGTGCGCGGTGGCCTTGGCCCCGATGCCGGTGACGGCGACCAGTGGATACAGGGCGGCGGCGACCACGATGCCGGCGATCAGCCCGGCGCGGAGAAGGGGAACGAGACGGCCAGCGGAAGCAAGGGGACGACTGCTCACGGGGTCAAGCTATGACATTTCCGATTCGAAAATGAGAAGAACTCATAAACCGGCGGACCGTGACGCGACCCACGCCGGGATGCGCTGTCCCGGGCGGCGGCTACCCGGCAGGATCGCGGACATGCCCGCAGCACCGACCGGGAGCGCCGCCGCGCTCGACGAGCCCGACCTGGGCCACCACGGGGACGCCGAGGCCACTCCCGGCCTGGTGGACCTGGCGGTGAACGTGCGCCGCGCCCCGATGCCGGACTGGCTGGCCGACCCGATCACCGCCGCGCTGGGCGACCTGGCCGCGTATCCGGACCCGGCACCGGCCCGCGCCGCCGTCGCTCACCGGCACGGGCGACCCCCGGAGGAGGTACTCCTCACCGCCGGCGCCGCCGAGGGTTTCGTCCTGCTCGCCCGCGCGCTGTCCGGCGTCCGCCACCCCGTTGTGGTGCACCCGCAGTTCACCGAGCCGGAGGCCGCGCTGCGGGCCGCCGGGCACCGGGTCGACCGGGTGCTGCTCGACCCGGCCGACGGCTTCCGCCTGGACCCGGCCCGCGTCCCCGGCGACGCCGACCTGGTCATGATCGGCAACCCCACGAACCCGACCTCGGTCCTGCACCCGGCGGACACCATCGCCGCGCTGGCCCGTCCCGGCCGGGTGCTCGTGGTCGACGAGGCCTTCGCCGACACCACAGCCGCGCCCGGCGTCGACGGCGAGCCCGAGTCGCTCGCCGCCCGCCGCGACCTCCCCGGCCTCGTGGTGGTCCGCAGCCTCACCAAGACCTGGGGCCTGGCCGGGCTGCGGATCGGCTACCTGCTCGGCGACGCCGCGCTGCTGGCCCGGTTCGCCACCGCGCAGCCGCTCTGGGCGGTCTCCACCCCGGCGCTCGCCGCCGCCACCGCCTGCGCCGCGCCGGCCGCCGTCGCCGCCGAACGCGCCATCGCCGCCGAACTCGCCGCCGACCGCGACCACCTGGTGGCCCGCCTGTCCGGCCTGCCGGGGGTACGCGTGGCGGGCCGCCCGGCCGCCGCCTTCGTCCTGATCCACGTGGCCGGCGCCGCCGACGTACGCGAGCGGCTGCGCGCCCACGGCTGGGCGGTACGCCGGGGCGACACCTTCCCCGGGCTCGGCCCGGACTGGCTCCGGATCGCCGTACGCGACCGGCGCACCACCGACGCGTTCATCGAGACGCTGGCACGGATCCTGGAGGCATGATGCTGGAGTCCACAGTCGCGGCGATCCAGCCGCTGGACGAGGCCGCCATGACGGCGGCCCGCGAGTTGCAGGGGCGGCTGACCAAGCCCGCCGGCTCGCTCGGCGCCCTGGAGCCGCTCTCGGTACGCCTCGCCGGGCTGGCCGGCGCCTGCCCACCGCCACTGCCCGAACCGGCCGCGGTGGCGATCTTCGCCGGTGACCACGGCGTGCACGCCCAGGGCGTGACCCCGTGGCCGCAGGAGGTCACCGCCCAGATGATCGCCAACTTCCTGGCCGGCGGCGCGGTGGTCAACGCGTTCGCCCGCCAGGCCGGTGCCTCGGTCACAGTGGTGGACGTCGGCGTGGCCACCCCGATCCCCGGTGCCGACGAGCCCGGTGACCCGGCCGGGCCGCGCCTGGTGGCCGCGAACGTACGGCCCGGTACCCGCGACATGACGGTCACCGCGGCGCTGACCCGGGACGAGGCCCGCGCGGCCGTCGAGACCGGCATCCAGGTCGCCGGCGAGCTGATCGACGCCGGGGCGGGCATCCTGCTCACCGGCGACATGGGCATCGGCAACACCACCCCGTCCGCCACGCTCATCGCCGCGTTCTCCGGCGTGGACGCGGAGGCGGCCACCGGCCGGGGCACCGGGGTCGACGACGAGACGTACGCCCGCAAGGTGGCTGTGGTGCGGGCCGCGCTGGCCCGGCACGAGCCCGACCCGGCCGACCCGCTGGGCGTGCTGGCGACCGTCGGCGGGCTGGAGCACGCCGCGCTGACCGGCCTGATCCTCGGCGCCGCCGCGCGCCGGGTGCCGGTGCTGCTCGACGGCGTGATCGCGGTGAGCGCCGCGCTCGCCGCCGCCGCGTTCGCGCCGGACGCCGTGGGCGCCATGGTCGCCGGGCACCGCAGCGCCGAGCCGGGCGCCACGGCGGCGCTGCGGCACCTCGGCCTGGAACCGCTGATCGACCTGGGGCTGCGGCTCGGCGAGGGCACCGGAGCGCTGCTCGCCCTGCCGGTGGTCACCGGCGCGGTCCGGGTGCTGCACGAGGTGGCCACGTTCGACTCCGCCGGGGTGGCGGAGAAGTGACCGGGCCGACGCCGCCGAGCCCGTACCCGCTGGGGTTGCGGCTGGGCGGGCGGCGCGTGGTCGTCGTCGGCGGGGGAGCGGTCGCGACCCGGCGGGTGCCCGCGCTGCTCGACGCCGGCGCGGACGTGCTGCTGGTGGCGCCCGAGCTGACCCCGGCGCTGCGCGCGCACGTCGACGCCGGGCGGCTGCACTGGGAGCCGCGCCGGTTCGTCCCCGGCGACCTGGACGGTGCGTGGCTGGTCCAGGTGGCGGTCGACGACCGGGCCGCCGCCGCTGCGGTCAGCGCCGCCGCGGCCGAGCGGCGGATCTTCTGCGTACGCGCCGACGACCGGACGGCGGCGAGCGCGTGGACCCCGGCGGTGACCCGGCACGGACCGGTCACAGTGGCGGTCCTCGGCGGCGGCGACCCCCGCCGAGCGATGGCGACCCGCGACGCCATCCGCGCCCTGCTCGGAAGGAAGGGCCCCCTTTTAACGCCTGCGGTAGAGGAAGGGCCCCCTCTTAACACCGGAGGGCGCGTCGCACTCGTCGGATCCGGACCGGGCGACCCGGAACTGATCACCGTGAAGGGGTGGCGGCTGCTCACCGAGGCCGAGGTGGTCGTCGCCGACCGGCTCGTGCCCGGCCTGCTTTTGGACGAACTGCGGCCGGACGTCGAGCTGGTCGACGCCTCCAAGATCCCGTACGGGCCGTCGCGTGCCCAGGAGGAGATCAACCGGATCCTGGTGGACCGGGCGCGGGCCGGCAAGGTGGTGGTACGGCTCAAGGGCGGCGACCCGTACGTCTTCGGCCGTGGCGGCGAGGAGTTGCTGGCCTGCGCCGAGGCGGGCGTGCCGGTGACTGTGGTGCCCGGCGTGACGAGCGCGATCGCGGTGCCGGAGGTGGCCGGGGTGCCGGTGACCCACCGGGGCGTGGCGCACGAGTTCACAGTGGTCTCCGGGCACCTCGCGCCCGACGCGCCCGCGTCGCTGGTGCGCTGGGACGCCCTGGCCGGGCTGCGGGGCACGCTGGTGATCCTGATGGGCCTGAAGAACCTCGCCGCGATCGGCGCCACGCTGATCGCGCACGGCAAGCCGGCTGACACTCCCGCCGCGGTGATCCAGGAGGGCACCACAGCCGCTCAGCGGATGCTGCCCTCCACGCTGGGCAGGGTCGCCGCCGACGTCGAGGCCGCCGCGCTGCGCCCACCCGCGATCGTGGTGCTCGGCGACGTGGTCCACGCCCTGACCCCGCCCGCTGTCCCCTGATAGCACCGATCTTGCACTTGGTGCCCGCTCGGTGCCCGTTATAGCCCCTTCGCCGGGGCAGCAAGTGCAAGATCGGTGCTATCAGGGGACAGCGGGCG
>NZ_LEKG01000121.1:0-22931 GCF_001029515.1 Micromonospora sp. RV43
GTGCCCGCCCACCCGGCCGCCACGTCGGCGATCGTGCCGCCGGCCGCGCCCCGGGGCCGGAACCGCAGCACCTCGCTCCACCAGGGTCCGAGGTAGCAGACGTGCCGCTGCTGGCCGGTGTACTCCTGCGTCGCCTGCACCTCCACCGCCAGCCGGGTCGCAGGCATCGCGGCGAGCACCGGGGACACCGGTTCGCGTGTCTGGAAGTCGATCGGGCCGAACTTCACCTGGAGGATCACGTTGTCGGCGAATCGTCCGTCCAGCGGCGCGAAGTGGTCGTGCGCGGCCCGGGCCCGGTCGGTCGACCGGTCCCGCCAGTCCTGGTGGTGGTCGTAGACGAACGCCCGCCAGCGCACCACGCCTCCGTGCGGGGCGAGCGCGTCGGCGAGCAGGTTCGCGCCGTCGGCGTGGTCGCGCCCGTACGCGAACGGGCCGGGCCGGCCCTCGGAGTCGGCCTTCACCAGATAGCCGCCGAAGTCGGGGATCCGCCGGTAGACCCGCCGGGTGGCGGCGGCCCACCAGGCCCGTACCCGCTCGTCCAGCGGATCGGCTGTGGGCAGGCCGCCGAGGACCACCGGCGCGGCGAAGGTCACCGACAGGTGCACCCGGATGCCGTACGGGCGGAGCACCTCGGCGATCTCCGCGACGTCGCCGAGCCGGTCGGTCAGCAGTAGCGCCTCGGTGTCGTGCACGTTGACGTTGTTCACCGTGACGGCGTTGACGCCGCAGGAGGCGAGCAGGCGTGCGTAGTCGCGGAGCCGGGCGGTCTCGTGCCGGGCGGCGCCGTCGCGCCAGAACAGGGAGCCGCCGGCGTAGCCCCGCTCGACCTGGCCCGACACCGGGTGTACGGCCACGTTGTCCCAGTGGTCGAGCGTCCGCCGGTCCAGTGCCGGTCGGTGTCGCCGCGCCGGGAGGTCGTCGTCGAAGGCCGCCGCGCCGAGCCGGACCACGTGGAACATCCCGTACAGCAGGCCGGCCGGTGCGTCGGCCAGGACCACTGTCACGTCGTCCACCCGCGCCAGCAGGTACCCCTCGTCGCCGAGGGAGCCGTCACCGGTGCCGTTCACCGCCGGTGTCGCGCCGAGCCGGGCCGTCTCGGCTGCCGCGTTCGGCACCGGGCCGGCCCCGCGCAGGGCCAGCACCAGGTCGGCGTCGACCTGCCACGGTGGACCGTGCCAGAGCCGTCCGCCGTACCGGCCGCAGGCCCGGCTCACCTCGTCGAGGACCGTGTCGACCAGCGGCCCGTCGCCGTGCACCAGCACCCCGCGGGAGCCGAGTTCGCGGAACGCCGCGGGCGGGAGCCAGGCGGCGTGCCAGGCCGACTCGCAGGCGTCGGCAGACGCCCGGCCGGTGACCGGAACGCTCATGCGGTGAACTCCGCCCGGATCTCGTCGATCATCGGGTCGCCGATCCGCAGCAGTGCCAGCACCAGGAGCGCGGCGAGCAGGGCGAGTACCGCCTCGGAGAACACCGCTGTGACGCCGGCGACGGCGGCCAGGAGGGCGACGTTGCCGACTGTGACGCCGGGCTTGCGCGCCACGTAGTAGACGGCGAGCCGGAGCACGTCGCGGGTGCGGAAGGTGAACAGGGAGACGATCACCAGCGCGTTGACCCCGACCAGGATCACCCCCGCCCCGACCGCGACGAGCGGCACTGCCCACCAGCCGGGGACGGCGGCGGCGGGCAGGTTCGCCAGGTTGACAGCGATGACTGCGAGCCACAGCAGCGTCGGCGCCCAGACGCGCAGCACGCCCGCCAGGTTGGCCCGGTAGGCCCGGAGGAACGTGGCGGCGGGACGGAGATCGGTCAGGTCGGGGCGTTGGTGCCGCAGCGTGTGCAGCGCGGCCGAGACGGCCGGACCGAGCGGCAGCGCGGCGGCGGCGACCAGCGGGAGGTTGCTGCTGTCGCGGTCGAGCAGCACGAGCACGGCCAGGCCGGGCAGCGTGCTCACCAGGAGCAGCAGTTCCACCACGAGCAGGATGTGGACCCTCGCGGCGGCCCGCGACAACGGCCCGTCGCCGAACTCCCGCAGCCCGCCGGTCGCGCCGGTCACTGCCGGTCCCCGGGCGGGTCGAGCAACCTGTCGTCCCACCACGGCGGGGTCTCGTCCACCACCGGCGTCAGTTCGGCGAGGGTCACCTCGTGCCGGGTGAGGACGAGGTCGAGGTCGGCCCGCCCGGCCGCGACCGGCACTGCGCGATGGGTACGGGCCGGCTCGGCGGCTTCCCGCAACGCGTCGAGCTGCCGGGGCCGTGGCGAGTGCGGGCTGCCCATCTCCCGCCAGGCCGCCCAGGCGTTGCCGACGCCCTCGCTCACCGACGAGCGGAGCAGGAACGCCGACACGGTGCCCGGCGGGCCGATCGGGACCGACAGCGACAGGGTGTGCCGCTCGGGTGCCGGTTCCCGGCCGGTGACGTCGACCGGGGCCCAGGCCAGCACCGCGACCCGGCCGTCGGGGTGCCGGGTGACGAGGTGGTCCGGTCCGCGTGCGAGCACCTCGTCGCCGAGCCGGGCCATGAAGGCGTACAGGTGGTAGGTGGGTTTCTTGATCTGCCGGTGGGTGAGCAGGCCGAAGCCGCCGTGCAGCGGCGCGGTCGGCACCCCCTCCTCCTCGAACACGTCGCTGAAGGTCCAGTAGGAGAAGGAGTCGACCAGGTCCCCGCCGCCGGCCAGCACCGGGGCGAGGTAGGCGGCGTGGAAGGCCGTGTCGTGGATCGGGTTGTCCGGCCGGTAGGAGGAGTTGAACTCGGTGATGTGCACCGGGAGGTCGGCCAGCGCGGTGCCGGCCAGGTGCCGGCGGGGCGCGGCGAACTGTTCCAGCAGTTCCGCGGCCGGGGCCAGCGTCTGCCGGGTGCCGAACGGCAGGTGCCGGGCCGGGCCGGAGGTGTAGGCGTGCCGGCTGACGAAGTCGACAGGCACGTCGCGGTCGGTGACGAACTCGGCGAACGGCTTGAGCCACTCGTCGGCGCCGGGGGAGAGGGCCGGACCGCCGACCTGGATCGCCGCGTCGACGTCCTTGACGGCGTGCGCCGACACCTCGTACAGGCGGTGGTAGGCGTCCTGGTCGGCACCCTGCCAGAACGCCGTCAGGTTGGGCTCGTTCCACACCTCGACGGGCCAGCCGCGCACCTCGTCGAGGCCGTACCTGTCGACCAGGTGGGCCACCGTGGCGCGGACCAGGTCACCCCATTCGGTGTACGACCGGGGCGGCGTCACGTTGCCCCGCCACCAGAACACCGTCTGGTCGCCGGAGGCGAGCGCCGAGGGCATGAACCCCAGCTCCACGAAGGGCCGGACGCCCATCGCGAGGTAGGCGTCGACGACCTGGTCGACGTAGGTGAAGGCGTGCCGCACCCGGCGCTCGCCCTGGTACGAGTAGGGGCGGTGCACGCCGGCGCCGTCGCTGAGCAGCCCGTGCCCGCGGATGTGCCGGAAGCCGATGTCCCGCTGCACCAGCGCCAGCGAGTCCTGATAGTCGCGTCGCAGGGCCAGGTCGAACCGGCCGGTGCCCACGCAGGTACGCCAGGCGTCGGTCAGCCGGCCGATGGGCCGCTCGGGAACGGTGCCGCGCATCGCCGGTCAGCCGTGGCTCTTGCGGTACCGCTCGTACGCCTTGTTGACCAGGTCGGTGTAGGCCTGCGCGTTCTTGCCCTTCAGTTCCGAGACGTAGGCGTCCCACTCGCTCAGCGGCCGCTGGCCGAGGGCGAACTTCAGCGTGTTCTGGGTGACGTGGTCCTTCAGCGCGGTCGCCCACAGCGTCGTCTGCTCCCGCTCCTCATCACTGAGCGGCGCCGGCGGCGGAGTCACCCAGGGCGCGGGCTTGCGGGCGTTCATCTCCTTCTGGAACTCCAGCTCCTCGGGCGAGAAGAACGACTGCACCAGGTCGAGCCTGCCGCCGTAGGCGAAGACGCCGTTGTAGAAGCCGAAGTCCTTCTGCAGGTGCTTGCTGCCCTTGGGGTTGAGCCCGATGACGTTGACGTCCGGGGCGAGGCTGCGCTTGCCCGAGGCGTCCTTGGTGTACGTGGTTCCCTCGACGCCCCACTTGGCGAACTCCTGGCCGGCGTCGGAGTACCAGAGCCAGTCGACGAACTGCATCATGGCCACGAAGTTCTTGCCCTCCCGGGCCTTGCTGGAGATCATCACGCCGTTCTCCAGCCGGCTCGCCGCGTTGACCGGGCCGGCCGGCCCGACCGGGAAGAGGATCTTGCCGAGCCGGGCGTTCGGGTTGATCTTCGCGATGTCCGGGCGGTAGTCGTTCACCAGGGTCTGCGCGTTCGTGCTGATCACGAACGACTTGCCGCTGGCGAGCTTCTGCCGGGCCTGGTCGTCGGTCTGGGTGAACGTCTCCGGGTCGAGCAACCCCTCGGCGACCAGCTTGTGGAGATACGCCACCACCTGCCGGTAGCCGTCCGAGGCGCCGGTGAAGACGTACTTCCCGGCACCGGCGTCCCAGCTCGTCGGCTGGTAGTTCCAGCCGGCGCCGGGCAGGCCGTGTGCCAGGGCGAGCATGTTCAGCAGGTTGCCGGCCGGGTTGGGCTTGCCGAACCGGTCGGAGAACGGGATGACGTCCGGGTGGGCCGCCTTCATCGCCTTGAGCATGGCGTACACCTCGTCCCAGGTGGTGGGGGACGGGATCTTCAACTGCTCCAGCACGTCGGTGCGGACCGCGAGCGTGTAGTCCTGCCAGGGCTTCTCGTGCAGGCCGGGCAGCAGGTAGAACTTCCCGTCCTCCTGCCGCAGCGTGTCCATCTCCGGCTGGAGTCCCCACCGCTCGATCTTGTCCTTGAAGTGCGGCATCAGGTCGAGGTAGTCGCTGACCGGCAGGATGGCGCCGGACGAGACGTACGAGCTCTCCTGCGGGTGGTAGGTCTTCGGGATGATCAGCGGGGCGTCGCCGGAGCCGACCAGCACGCTGCGCTTCTGCTCGTAATCGCTCAGCGGCACGGCGACCGGGTCCAGCTTGACGCTCGTCCGCCGGGCCAGCTCGGCCCAGAACAGCCACTCGGGCTTGAGCGGGTAGTTCGGGTGGTTGTTGTAGAGGATCGAGAACGTGACCGGCTCGGTGGCCTTGAACTGGTCACCGATGCCGTACTTCTCCATCGCGCCCGTACGGTTGCGGTCGAGGTCCTTCTTGTCCGGGGTGTCGTCGCCGCAACCCGCCAGG
Organism: Micromonospora sp. RV43; assembly: GCF_001029515.1. Taxonomy (NCBI): domain Bacteria; kingdom Bacillati; phylum Actinomycetota; class Actinomycetes; order Micromonosporales; family Micromonosporaceae; genus Micromonospora; species Micromonospora sp. RV43. The sequence continues at coordinate 5,165 of NZ_LEKG01000121.1, forward strand.
GAGACGACGGCGGCCGCGCCGCTGGCGAGCAGCACCTGGCGCCGGGACAGCTTGGCCATGGATTCTTCCTTCCGGTGGTGGGGTGGTGGTGCGGGGGGCGGCTATCCCTTCACGGCGCCGAGCATGATCCCGGAGACGAAATAGCGCTGGATGAAGGGATAGACCGCGAGGATCGGCAGGATCGTCAGCACGATGGTCACGGACTGGATGGTGGCGGCGGACTGGACGACGTCGCCGGCGCTGCCGAGGCCGCCGCCGGTCTGCGTGGCGTCGGTCGCGCCCGCGATGAGGTTGCGCAGATAGACGGTCACCGGGAGCAGGTCCTGGCGGTCCATGTAGAGGAACGCGGCGAACCAGGAGTTCCAGAACGAGACGGCGTAGAACAGCACCATCGTGGCGACCATCGCCTTCGACAGCGGCAGGACGATCCGCAGCAGCGTGCCGTACGTGTTCAGCCCGTCGACGGCGGCGGCCTCCTCCAACTCGACCGGCAGGCTCTCGAAGAACGCCTTCATGACGAGGAGGTTGAACACGTTTATGGCGTTGGGCAGGGCGATCGCCCACACGGTGTTCTTCAGTCCCAGGCTGGTGACCAGGACGTAGTTGGGGATCAGGCCGCCGGTGAAGAACATGGTGAACACGGCGATCCCGACCAGCGCGGTCCGGCCCCGCAGGTGCCGCTTCGACAGCACGTACGCGTAGCAGGTGGTCAGCACGACGGAGATGAGCGTGGCGACCACCGTGTAGAAGACGGTGTTGCGGTAGCTGATCCAGAACGTCGGGTCCGACGTCACCACGCGGTACGCGGTGAGGTTGAACCCGCGCGGCACCAGGTTCACCTCACCCGCGACGATGTACGCGTTGTCGCTGAGCGAGCGGGCCACGATGGTGAGGAACGGATACAGGGTCACCACCACGACGCCGGTCAGCACGACGGCGTTGACGACCTGGAAGACCCGGTAGCCCGCTGTCGGCCGGGGGCCACGCGGGCGGACCGCCGGTGCCCGGGTACGGGCGCGCGTGCTCACCACAGGCTCGTCCCCACCGTGCGGCGGGAGATCGCGTTCGCCGACAGCACCAGCGTCAGCCCGATCACGGACTCGAACAGGCCGATCGCGGCGGCGTAGCTGAGGTTCCCGGAGACGATGCCCACCCGGTACAGGTAGGTCGAGATCACGTCCGCCGTCGGGTAGGTGAGCGGGTTGTACAGCAGCAGGATCTTCTCGAAGCCGACGGCCATGAAGGTGCCGATGTTGAGGATCAGCAGGGTGACCATCGTCGGCCGGATCCCCGGCAGCGTGACGTGCCAGGTCTGCCGCCACCGGTTGGCGCCGTCGATGCGGGCCGCCTCGTACAGGTCGCCGTCGACGGTGGTGAGCGCGGCGAGGTAGAGGATGGTGCCCCACCCGACGGTCTGCCAGACCTCGGAGGAGACGTAGATCGTCCGGAACCATCCGGCCTGCTGCATGAACGGGACCGGCTCACCGCCCACGGCACGCACCATCTGGTTCACAGTGCCGTCCACCGACAGCAACTGGAGGACCATGGCGGCCACGATCACGATCGACAGGAAGTGCGGCAGGTAGGACACCGACTGGACGAACCGCTTGAGGGCACGGTTGCGCACCTCGTTGAGCAGCAGCGCGAGCACGATCGGCAGCGGGAAGCAGAACAGCAGGGTCAGCGCGCCCAGCACGAGCGTGTTGGTGAACACGCTCCAGAAGGTCGGGTCGGTGAAGAACAACCGGAAGTACCGCAGCCCGGTCCAGTACTCGCCGAAGATGCTGCCGCCCGGCTGGAAGCGCCGGAACGCGATCACGTTGCCGAGCATCGGCAGGTAGCGGAACGTCAGGAAGAACAGCAGCGGCAGGACGGCGAGCGAGTAGAGCTGCCAGTCCCGGCGCAGGGCACGCCGCCAGGGCGTACGACGACTGCGCGGGATCGGGGCTGCCAAACTCGTCCTCCCGCCTGACCGTCGGCCGGAACTTTCCGGTAATACGTCGTAAGCCTTTCGGAAATTTATGGGTATCGTTATCAGCGTGTCAAGAGCGTCGATTGATATCTCCCTCGACCGGCTCCGCCGCTACACACCGGCCGTTGTCGAGCCCGCCGACTTCGACCGGTTCTGGCGCGCCACCCTCACCGCCGCCACGGCCACCCCGGTGCTCGTCGACGTCCGTCCCGAACCCACCGGCCTGCGGCTGGTCGACGTGTGGGACGTGACGTTCGCCGGGTACGCCGGCGAACCGGTCCGGGCCTGGTACACCCGACCCGCCGACGTACCGGCGCCGCTGCCGGCAGTGGTGGAGTACCCCGGCTACGGACGCGGCCGGGGCCTGCCGGGCGAGCGGCTCACCTGGCCGGTGGCCGGTTACGCCCACCTGCTGGTGGACAACCGGGGACAGGCCGGCCTGTTCAGCCGCGGCGACACCCCGGACCCGCACGACGCGCCCGGCGGGCCCAGCCCCGCCACGCGGGGGATCCTGTCCCCGGACGACTACCACTACCGCCGCCTCATCACCGACGCCGTCCGCGCGATCGACGCCGTCCGCGTCCTGCCCGGGGTGGACCCGGCCCGCGTCGCCGCGGCGGGCAACAGCCAGGGCGGTGGACTCGCGCTCGCGGCGGCGGGCCTCGTCGACGGCCTCGCTGCGCTCCTGGTCACCGCCCCGTTCCTGTGCGACATCCAGCGCGCCATCGAACTGACCGAGGCCTCCCCGTACGGCGAGATCGCCCGCTACCTGGCGGTGCACCGCGAGGCGGAGGAGCCGGTCCGGCGCACGCTGTCCTACGTCGACGGCGTGACCTTCGCCCGGCGGGCCACCGCCCCGGCGCACTTCGGGATCGGTCTGCGGGACGACGTCTGCCCGCCGAGCACCGGCTTCGCCGCCTACAACCAGTACGCCGCCGCCGGCTCGACAGCGCCGCTACGGGAGATCCACACGTACCCGTTCAACGGCCACGAGGGCGGGGAGGCCGTCCACGTCCGGCGGCAGCTGCGCTGGCTCGACGCGGTGCTCCGCCCCGCCGGGACGGCAGCCGGCTGACGGGCTCACCGGCGGGGCCCGCGACATCTACCATCCCTGATCATGATCTCGACCGTGTGGCGGGTACTCACCCGCCAGATCGACCCCAACCCGGCGCAGGACGACGCCGTGCTGCGCGAGGCGTGTACGCAGGCGCGGTACGGCTCCGACATCGGGCCGGCCCGGACGGCGCTGGTCGCCACCCGGAACGACTACGACCGCCGGGCCCGGTACGTCCGTGTGCTCGCCGAATCGACAGCTCGCGGGCTGGGATCGCGGATCGACCGTACGACCGGCCGGGTCGACACCACGGACGCCTGGACCGATCGCTGGGCGTCGCGCGCGCCCGCGGACCCGGATGCCCAGCTCGTCCGTGCCCGTTCCCTGATGGCACGGGCGTGGGAGGTGCGCGGCGGCGACTGGGCCGCCGGCGTACGCCGGGAGCAGTGGGTCGAGTTCAGCCGCCTGCTGGACCTGGCCCGGCAGGTGAACGATGTCGCGATGCGGCTCGCGCCGGACGACCCCACGCCGTGGGCGCACCGCCTGGACCTCATGATCGACACGAGTGCGCCACTGGAGGACGTCGAGGAGGCGTGGCGTGAGCTGACCAAGCGGGATCCCGGGCACCATCTGGGCCACGTGCTCCGGCTGACCTACCACTGCCGGAAGTGGAGCGGCTCGCACGAGGCGATGTTCGGCTTCGCCCGCTCGGTCGCCGCCACGGCTCCTACCGGCTCACCACTGCTCGTGCTGCCGGTTCGGGCCGCCGCGGAGTGGGCGCTGTGGGAGCAGGATCGCGAACCCCACGGCGGTACCCCCGACGAGATCGGCGAGCGGTGGCGACAGGATCCGGTCATGCAGGCGGATCTCGACAACGCCCTGTCCCGGTGGTTCCACCAGCCGGCGACCCGGCACGCCGCCTGGCTCGACGACGCGAACTTCCTGGCGTACGGGCTGGTGCGCACCGGCCGCGACGCCGAGGCCGCGCCGGTGTTCGCGTCGATCGGCCGGTACATGACCGGCGTTCCGTGGGGCTGGTGGGGCGACGAGCGGGGCGACGCCGTCTTCCTCCGGGCCCGTCGCCGCGCCCGCCGCGCTGCCTGACGGCGGGCGGCACCGTTCCGGCCACAGTCGATTCCCCCTCGGAGGGACCGTTCTTACCACTCCCTTACGGGACAGCAGCCGGGCACGCGCGCAGCTTCGCGGAACGCGATGCTGAGGTCCGACCACCGATCGGGGAAGAGGGCCACCATGGGATCACTGGCACGGTACGGGCTGTCGGTAGCGACGGTCTCCACTCTGACGGCGGGTGTACTGCTTCCACCCGTCACGCCGGTCGCAGCCGCGGCCCCTTCGACGTGGACGGCGACGATCCCCGCGCTGATCCACGAGAGCCGGCTGACCGACGTGGCCGCCACCGGCCCGAACAACGCCTGGTCCGTCGGCTACCAGGCGTCGACCTACACGGGGTACTCGATCGACCAGCCGTACGCGCTGCTGCGGTGGAACGGGCGGACGTGGACGGAACGGCGGCTGCCGCACCAGGCGTATCTGCTGTACAAGGTGGACGCGGCGAGCGCCCGGGACGTCTGGACGGTGGGCTCCCGGCGCCTCGGCGAGTCGTACGCCGGGCACTTCGACGGCACGACCTGGACGGCGCACGCGCCGTGGCCGGCCCCGGCGGGGACCGCGGAGCTGCTGGACGTGGCCGCCACCGGCGGCGGACGGGCCGTGTTCGTCGGCCACGACGGCGGCCGGCCGCTGGTCGTCGAAGGTGACACCGGTCAGTTCGGCCGGGTCGCGGTGCCGGGAACCGATGGACTCAACGGCGTCCTGCGGGCGGTCTCGCGTACCCCGGACGGTGGCGTGTTCGCCGCCGGGGAACGGTACGTCGCCGACGCGCCCTACCCGGAGCCGATGATCGCGCAGCGCGTCGGCGGGTCGTGGCGGGTGGCGCCGCTGCCGTCGATCCCGAGCGCCCGGCTCACCGGCGTGTGGGCCCGCTCGTCGACCGACGCCTGGGCGGTCGGCACCCAGGACTACGACTCCGCCCCCAGGCCGGTCATCCTGCACTGGGACGGCCGGACGTGGCAGCGGGTGGCCGGACCGGCGTCGGCCGGCTGGGTGTACGCGGTCGCGGGCGACGCGAACGGCAACGTCTGGATCAGCGGCACGAACCCGATCCCGCCGTACGTCGAGTACCCGGGCACGCTGCTGCTGCGCTACACCGGCGGCCGATGGAGCGTCGCGTACGGGCCGAAGGTCGAGGGTAACGATCCGAGCCTGGACGCCCTGGCCAACATCCCGGGGACCGCGTCCTTCTGGGGGAGTGGCACGGTGTCGACAGCCGGGCTCCGCCTCACCGCCGTGATCGAGCGGACCAGGTGAGGGCAGGGGCGTGAGCGCGGCACGGCTCACGCCCCGCCACCCTGGCACCCGTCGGGAGGAACTACCGCCCGGAGGTCAGCACCGAACGGGTCAGTGCGGTGAGCCCGGCATCCCAGCGCTCGTCGGGCCAGTCGCGAAGATGCTCGACGAGATCGCTGCGCACCGCGGCCAGCAGGGCGTGGGCGAGGAACTCCGCCGACTCGGGGCCCCGGGCCTTGGACACGATGGCGGTCAGCGTCGCGTGCCACTCCTCGTACGACTCGTTGCGATAGGGGCTTCCGCTTCCCGCGTTCTCCAGGGCCAGCGTGAGGACTCGGTTGGCCCGCTTGAACCGGACCAGTTCCCGCAGCAGGTGCAGGGCGCGGTCCGCCGGCGAGTCGCCGGGCGGGCTCGCCGCGAGTGACGCCCGAAGCTGTTCGCCGCGCGTGCCGTAGAGGGCGCGGACGAGGCCCAGCCGGTCGCCGAAGTGGCGGAACAGCGTGCCCTTGCCCACGCCGGCGGCAGCGGCGACGTCGTCCATGGAGATCCGGTCGGGGTCGTTCGCCGCCTCGAACAGCCGATCGGCCGCGGCGAGCACCGCCTCCCGATTCCGCGCCGCGTCAGCCCGCACTTCTGCCCCCTCTCGCAAACGGACCGCCAGTCCGCTATGGTGAAGCGGACCGGCCGTCCGCTTATCGTAGATCACCGCGGGCGGCCCGCCGACAGGAAGGAACAGCAGTGCCGAGTACCGCCACCGATGTGTTCCACCAGGCCCTGGACCGTCTGCTCGCCAAGGACATGCCGGGCTTCATCGCCCTGTTCGCCCCGCTGGCCGTGCGGGAACTGTTCGGCGAGGGGGTGCGGGCATGATCCTCGTCGTCGGAGGCACGGGAACGACGGGCCGGCTCGTCGCCGCGAGACTCGCCGCCGCCGGCCGCCGGGCCCGCGTCGCCAGCCGCCGGGCGTCCGCCGAGGGCGTCCGCTTCGATTGGTACGACCGCAGCACGCACGACACGGCGCTGGACGGTGTGACAGCGCTCTACCTGATCGCGCCCCTCGGCGACGCCGACCCGGCGCCGACCATGCTGCCGTTCCTGGACCTGGCCCGGCGTGCCCGGGTACGGCGAGCCGTCCTGCTCAGATCGTCGGCGATCGAGGCCGGCACGCCGGGACTGGGCGAGGTGCAGGCCCAGCTCGGCGAGATGATCCCCGAGTGGGCGGTGCTGCGACCGTCCTGGTTCATGGAGAACTTCGTCGGCGACCATCCGCACGCCGCGAGCGCCCGGGAGCGTGGCGAGATCGTCAGCGCCACCGGCGACGCCCGCGTGGGCTTCGTGGATCCGGCCGACATCGCCGAGGTGGCGGTGCGTGCCCTCACGGACCCCGGGCCCCACGACACCGAGCACGTCATCACCGGTCCCGAGCGGCTGAGCTACGCCGACGTCGCCGCCACGCTCACCGACTTCCTCGGCCGCCCGGTCCGGCACCGTGCGGTCGACGAGGACGCGCTCACCGCGTACCACGAGGCTCACGGCCTCGCGCCCGACTACGCCCGCTTCCTCGCGGGCCTGGACACGGCCGTCGCCGCGGGCTCGGAGGACCGGGTCACGACGACCGTCGCGGACGTGACCGGCCGGCCACCCCGGACGTTCCGGGACTTCTGCCGCGACCGGCTGGCCGGAGTCCCTCGGACCGCGGACGCCTCGCGGGCCTGAGATCGACGCGCGGCCGGCGTCAGGACGGGTTCGGTTCGGTCCTGCTCGCGTCGGGCAGCGGCGTGGACGAGGCTCTGCCGGGGGCTGGCGCGGTCCGGGCGGCCAGCGATCCCAGCAGGCGCAGGTTGTCGTACGACGGGCTGCCGGGATCGGTGGTGTAGAGGAACAGCGTCTGGTTCGGGTCGCCGGGCAGGACGAGGGCCTCGTAGCGGAGGGTGATCGGCCCGACCGCGGGGTGGTGCATCCGCTTGGTGCCGTGCGTGCGTTCGTGCACGTGGCGGCCGTTCCACCAGGCCCGGAACTCCGGGCTCTTGATGCTCAGCTCGCCGACGAGCTCGCTGAGCTGCGGATCGTCGGGATTGCGTCCGGCGTAGAGGCGCAGGGTGCCGACCACGTCGGCGGCCACGGCCGGCCAGTCCAGGAAGGCGTCGCGGGCGCCCGGGTCGAGGAAGACCCACCGGATGTAGTTGCGGTGCCGTCGGCCCGGCACTGACGAAGGAATCGGCCGAGGTCGGAGTGTCCTGCCATGACCCGATGATCCGCCGCGAACGTCGTCCGCGACACCGCCTGGGTGGGTACGCCGTTCCCAGGCAGCGCTGGGCTCGTCCGGCTGTGTTCTCGGCCCTCCCTCGTACCCACGATGGAGTGGCGTCCCCGGCCGGGGACACGACGACACCGAGATCCGGGAGTTCCCATGCCCTACCCCACCGCAGGTCCGGCCACGTGGTTCGTCACCGGCACGTCCCGCGGCATCGGCCTCGAACTGGTCAAGCAGTTGCTGGAGCGGGGTGACGACGTCGCGGCGACGACCCGGTCGGCCGAGCGGCTCGTCGCGGCCCTCGGGCCGGTCGGCAGTGAGCGACTGCTTCCCCTCGAACTCGACCTGACCGACGAGGCCGCGGTGACGGCGGCCGTCCGGGCCACCACCGACCGTTTCGGCGGGATCGACGTCGTGGTCAACAACGCGGGGTACGGCTTCCTCGGCGCGGTCGAGGAGGCAGGCGACGCCGAGGTCCGGACGATGTTCGAGGTGCAGGTCTTCGGCGTCTGGAACGTGCTCCGCGCGGCCCTGCCCGGCATGCGCGCCGCCGGCAGCGGCCACATCGTCAACGTGTCCTCGATCCTGGGGCTGACCGCGTTCCCCGGCTGGGGCCTCTACTGCTCCGCGAAGTACGCCCTGGAGGGTCTGTCGGACTCGCTCGCGGCCGAGGTCGCACACCTCGGCATCAAGGTCACCGTCGTGGAACCCGGCTACACGCGTACCGACTTCCTTCGGACGTCCTCCCTCGGCCTGCCGGCGCGCACCACCGACGGCTACGAGGCGATCCGCGAGATGACCGAGGCGCACCTGGCCATGCCCGGCACCCAGCTCGGCGACCCGGTCAAGGCCGCGGCCGCCATCGTCGAGGTGGCCGTCGGCGGCAGAGCGCCGCTGCACCAGGTGCTCGGCTCCGACTCCTACGGCCTGGCCAAGGCGCGCGTGGCGGCGCTGCTCGCCGACATCGAGGCCGGCCGCGAACTCGCGCTCAGCACGGACGCCGACGAAGCCTGACCGCTTCGTCGACGGGCCGCGGCGTGCCGTCGCGCACCCGGACAGCTCGCGTCGGCCCGCCTCCGGAGGCGGGCCGACGGTCGCACCGGCGTCGATCCGGCTCTGTCGGAGCCCGTGGCTATCCTTTCGCCGTGTCGTACGCCGATCTCAGTCTTGCCCAGTGGAACGATCTCTCCGACGGCGCTGCCGGCCGGCTCGCCCAGGACATCGCCGCGCGGCACGAGCTGACAGTGGCCGGCCTGGGCGACACGGCGTACGCGGGGCGGTCGCACCGGACTGCGCTGTTCGACCGCGGCGGGATGCGGTTCGCTCTCGTACCCGGCGGCCGGCCGACGCTCGGCTACGACGCGGCCCGCTTCCGGCCCACTGCGCACCAGGCCGCCGACTACGCCGACAGCGCCGCCGAGTTCGGCCTTCCGTCGCTGATCGAGTACGTCGACGCGATGACGTCGCCCGTACACGACGTCGACATGCCGGCGATGCTGGTCGCGGTGGACGCGTTCGACCCGTGCGAGGTGCCGCTGGCGCCGGACGACCCTCGGGTGCGGGAGTTGGTCGCGTCGGTCGGGAACCGGTTCGGCGGGGTGCGCACCTTCCGGTCGGGTGACGGGCTGACTGTGGAGTTCGACCGGACGACCGGGCGGGTGGTGCGCGCCCGGGCGATCCGCGAGGTCTCGTACGACGAGGCGATGGCCGGGCTCGGGAGCCTCGGCGTGCGGACGACCACTCCGGACGAGTGGGAGTGGGCGTGCGGCGCCGGTGCGACGACCCTGTTCCGCTGGGGCGACGACTGCCCCGGAGACGGCTATCCGTACGACCACAGGACCGGCCCGCACCGGCAGGAGAACCTCTGGGGTCTGGCGATCGGGCAGGACCCCTACCGGCACGAGGCGACGACCGAGCGCACCGTCGTGTGCGGTGGCGACGGCGGCGGTGCCACCTGTGGCGGGAGTGGCTTCTTCCTGGGCTGGCTCACCCTCGCGACCGCGTACCGCGACGAGGATTTCGGCCGGTGGGTCGCCTCCGACGACGGATACGCCGACGAGATCCTGACCCGGCCCGTCATCGAGCTGGGCTGAGGCCCGGATGACCGCCGAGCGTCCCCACGGTTCCCGCCGCCCGCGCCGCCGCGCCCCGCGCGTCCTGCTGATCGTCGGCGTCCTCGCGGCGCTCGCCGCCGGTGCGGCGGTCGTGGTGCCGCTGGTGCGGCCACCAGGCCCGCGACCGGACTTCCAGCTCCCGGTGGCCTGCGGCGAGACGTGGCGGCTGTCCACCTATCCGGGGCACGACGACTACGACGTCGACTTCTTCCCGACTTCTGGGGACGCGTGGGGACGGCCGGTGCTCGCCTCCGCCGACGGCACCGTCACGGTGGCGGGGATCAACGGCTCGCTGGGCGGCCGTACCCCGCAGGATCCGGACGGGCCGCGGGGGCGCGGCGGCGGTTACTGGGTCAAGATCGACCACGGTGGCAAATGGGAGACGCAGTACCTGCACCTGCTCGAACCGCCGTCGGTGCAGGCCGGTCAGCGGGTGGCCCGGGGCGATCAGCTCGGACGGGTCGGCAGCACCGGGAACTCCGGCGCCCCGCACCTGCACTACGAGCAGCGCCGGGGCTGGGAGAAGGTGGAGGCATACTTCGACGGCGTGCCGTCCGGGATCACGTCCGACGACCGCGAGTACTCGGTGCGGCTGACGAGCGCGAACTGCCGGCCGACGCGCCCGTGACCGGAACCGTCAGCGTTCGTCGGTGGACGATCCGGCACGCCGGGCCTTTCCGATCAGGCCGAGGTGGGTGTGCTCGAACCCCTCGGTCGTCTTGAGGCCGTAGCCCAGGGCGCGGTCGACGGCGATGTGGAACGCCCACGCGACGGCCAGGACTCCCAGCCAGTCGATCCGGTCGCCGGACGCGGCCGCTGCCACTGCCACCGCGCCGAGCGCCGCCGGCAGCGTGTACGAGTGCGCCACGTTGTAGCAGACGGCGCCGACGCGCGGCCCGCGCAGGTAGCCGAGCATGGACAGGTCGAAGACGAGGAAGAGGGCGAGCAGCGACCACCACGGGTACCCGGCCGCGACGGTCACGACGACGGCGAGGGCCGCGACGGCGACGGCCTCCACGCGCTGCGCCGCGACCGGGTTCAGCTGCGGCATCTCCCACCTCGATGTCTGTCAGTGGCCCTTGCGCAAGGCCCGAGCATCCCGGTGGCCGGGGTGGTCGGAGGCAGCCGGCTCGTGCCGCCACCAGCTCTGACAGGGTACGCGGCGGAGGCCGTGCGCCGGCGGCAACCGCGACGGTCAGCCGCCGAAGCGTTGCCGCAACTGGTACTTCAGCACCTTGCCGGTGCCGCCGCGGGGCAGCGCGTCGAGGCGGTGGATGCGGGCGGGGACCTGGTGCGGCTCCAGCCGCTCGGCGAGGAACGCGGCGAGCGTCGCGTCGTCCAGGGCCGGGTCGGCCGCCACGACGGCGGCGACGATCTCGCCGTGCTCGGGGTCGGGCAGCGCGACGACTGTGGCCTCGCGTACCGAGGGGTGGTCGTAGAGCGCGGCCTCGACCTCCAGCGACGACACGAGTTTCCCGTCGGTGGTGATGACGTCGGTCATCCGGTCGAACAGGAACAGCTCGCCGTCGGCGGTGGCGCGTCCGAGGTCGCGGGTGCGGGTCCACCCGCCGGCGTGCACGCGGGCGTTGAGCGCCTGGTCGAGGTACAGCCGCTTGGGCGCCTCGCAGCGCAGCCACACCTCGCCGAGTTCGCCCGGCGGCAGCGGCTCGCCCTGCGGGTCGACGACGCGCATCTCGGTGCCGCGTCCGGGGCGTCCCAGCCACATCGGCCGGTCCGGGTCGACGTTGCCCAGGATGATCGCCGGCACCGCCTCGGACTGCGCGTAGGCGTTGGCGATGGTGGCGTTCGGCATGGCCGCGAGGAGGTCGCGGGCGATTCGCGGCGGCATGATCGCCGACGCGTTGCCGATGGTCTTGACCGAGCCGAGGTCGTAGCGGTCCTGCGGGCGGATGGCGGCGAGCCGGATCGCGGTCCACGGGGTGAGGATGAGCGTCGCGCAGCCGTGCGTGGCGAGTAGGCGGGCGATCTCCTCCGGGTCGTCCGGTGAGCACACGATCAGCGGTGACGGCGTCGTGGTGGCCAGCACCGCGACAGTCGTCGCGCTCGACGTGGTGCCCAGCGGCATCGGCGCGAGCAGCGGCGCGGGGTCGACCAGCTGCCCGAGGGCGGCGGACCCGCGCCCGTACGTCAGGTTGCCGTGCGGGTTGGTGAACGGCTTCGCCGGGCCGGTGGTGCCGGAGGTGTAGAGGATGTCGGAGATGTCCTCGGGGGTGACGCCGGTGTCGACGGCGGCGGAGTCGCCCTGGTCGAGGTCCGCGACGACCACCGACCAGCGTCCGGCGTCGTCCCGCCACGGCGGGAGCGCCGCGCCGCGGATCACACCGGCCACCGCACACTGGTCGAACCGGCGGCGCAGCTCCACCGCCGGCATCGTGTCGTTCACGTGTACGGCGGTGGCGCCGGCCTTGAGCACGCCGAGGTAGGCGACGGCGTAGTCGATCCAGTCGTCGCCGCCGAACAGCAGCGCCACCCGGGCGCCCCGCCCGGTGCCGCCGAGCCGGTCGAGCACCGCGCGGGCGACGGCGTTCGAGCGCCGGTCCCAGTCCCGGTAGGTGATCGCCGTCTTGCCGCGGACGTTTATCGCCTCCTGCTCGGGCATCAGGCCGGTGCGGTGCCGGAGCAGGTCGGGTACGACGACCGCGGACGTGGGCACACTCATGGGTCCTCCCTCGGATGGCGCGCTCAACTCCACCGGTACACGCGGTGGAAGTCTTCGATCCGGTCGAGCAGCAGCAGGCCCCGGCCGGCCACGTGGCTGTCCAGGACGGACCGGTAGGGGCCGGTGTCCAGGACGGCGTCGCGGACGCCGAAGGCGCGGTCGGCGGTGTGCCGGCTCCACTCGTCGAACTCGGCGACTGTGAGCCGGCGGCGTTCCTCCACGGCGCGGGCGAGCGGGCGGGCCGCGAGCCGGCCGGCGGCGCGCTCGGTGACGACCCCGCTGAAGAACTCGGACCCGCAGCCGGAGCCGTAGGAGAACAGGCCGATCCGGCGGGCCACCGTGAAGTCGGCGTGGTCGATCAGCGAGCACAGCGCGAGGTAGAGCGAACCGGAGTAGAGATTGCCGATCTCGCTGGTGTACGACAACGACGGGGCCACCCGCGCCGCGAAGTCCCTGTCGATGTCGGCCGGCGCCATGCGCTTGGTCTTGCGCAGCAGCGTGCGGTGGGCGCCCTTGACCATCCCGGCGAAGGGGATGTGGAAGACGAGGTGGTCGAACGTGGTGACGATGTCGGCGCCCTCGACGCGGTCCCGGTAGGCGGCGAAGCACCGTTCCAGACAGGTGAGATAGGCGAGCAGGGACAGGTCGGAGTTCACCACGTCGACGTCCGGCCGGGGCCGCAGCGTGTCCATCACCTCCTGGGTGTGGTAGCCGCTGGCGCCCAGGTCGAGCCGCAGCACGTCGGGCGTACGGCTGACCAGCATCGCGACCGCGCCGGCGCCCTCCGACGGCTCGAAGTAGCTGCCGGCCGCCGCGACGCCGGCGATGTCGGTGGCGATCACGAGCGCCCGCGCGTCCGGCGCCGGGCTCGCGGCGATGATCGCCGCCGCGCTCTGCAGGGCGGCGGTGCCGCCGTAGCAGGCGTGCTTGACCTCGAACGACCGGCAGCGCGGCGGCAGGCCGAGGAGGTCGTGGACATAGGTGCTGATCGGCTTGCCGAAGTCGAGCCCCGACTCGGTGGCCACCACCACCAGCTCGATCGCCTCCCGCTGCTCCGGCGACAGGGCGTCGACCAGCGGCCGGGCGGCGTTGACCGCGTGGGTCACCTGGTCCTCGCAGGGCAGGCTCACCGACCGGCGGCGCATCATCAGGTTCGGCAGCCGCGACGGGTCCAGGCCGCGCGCCTCGAACAGGCTGGGCACGTCGACGTACGCCCGGCCGGGGTAGACGTGGAGATCCTCGATGCCGACCGCCGTGGTGATCATCCTCGGGCCTCTCCTCTTCGTGGATCCCTCACCGCCGCGGTCCCTGACGTTGTACGACCGCGGGCCGGGCGTGTCTGCTCAGAGTTGAGCGCCCGCGATCGGCCCTGCCGGTTACCATCCCGGGTCATGACGAGATACGTCGCTCTGTTGCGTGCGGTGAACATCGGTGGCGGTAGCTCGATGGTGATGACGGAGCTGAAAGAGGTCTTCGTCTCCTGCGGCTTCGACGGCGTGGCCACGTACATCCAGAGCGGCAACGTCGTGTTCGGCTGCCCCGAGACCGACGAGGTCGCGATCCTGGCCGAGATCGACAGGGGCATCAAGCAGCGGTGGGGTCGCGACGTGCCGGTGCTGCTGCGCAGCCTGGACGAGCTCGACGCGATGATCGCCGCCAACCCGTATCTCGACGTCCAGACGGACCACACGAAGCTGCTCGTCACCATGCTCAGCGGCGACCCCGGCGCGGACAAACAGGCGGCGCTCGCCGCCCCGCCCGGCGAGAGCGGCACGCTGACGCTGCTCGGCCGCGACGTGTTCGTGCACGTTCCCGACGGGTACGGGCGCAGCAAGCTCAGCAACGCCTTCGTGGAGAAGAAGACCGGTGTGGTCGGGACGACCCGCAACTGGCGCTCGGTGCTGAAGCTGCGCGACATGGCGGCGGCCTGACCGCGTACCCGTCATACCCGTCATCGCGGGCTCACCATTGACGGGCCGGACACGGCGCCCGAGGCGCTGTCACCGGCGCCGGCGGCCCGCACGAACCGGTCCGCCAACGACAGCAGCGGGCCGGTGAGAAGCGTCGTGACCAGCGCCATGATGAGCAGGGCGAGGAACAGCGGCGGGCTGAGGATGCCGGCCTGGAACGCGACCTGGAGCACGATGAGCTCGGTGAGCCCGCGCGTGTTGAGCAGGATGCCGATCCGTGTCGCCTCTGCGGGAGAGCAGCCGCCGAGCCGGCTGCCGAGATAGCCGCCGCCGATCTTCCCGACGAGTCCGAGGACGAGCACGACGACCACCAGCGACCACGGCGTGCTGGCGACCGCGCCGGTCAGCGCGGTGAGCCCGGCGCTCACGAAGAAGATCGGCAGCAGCGACCGCCCGAGCCGCGACACGGCGGCGGTCGGCGCGTCCCAGGGCTCGCCGGGCGGCACCGCCAGGCCGACCAGGATCGCGCCGAACACCGCGGTCAGCCCGAGGAGGTGGACGCCGAAGCCGACCACGAGAGCCACCACGCCGAGCACCACGGCACTGGCGGCCGGCCACCGGCCGCACCACAGTGCCGCCCGGGCGCGGCGCAGCACCCACCGGATCCCGCCGGCCAGCAGCAACGCGCCGGCGAGGACCGCCATCGCGCGGCCGAAGGTTGCGGGGTCTCCGGCGCCCAGCCCGACGGCCAGGGACAGCAGCAGCCAGCCGACGACGTCGACGACCACGGCGGCGGCCAGCGCGAGGGCCCCGGCCGTCGTCTCCGTCAGGCCCCGCTCGGTCAGCAGCCGCGCCAGCACCGGTACGGCGGTGATGGACAGCGTCACCGCGACGCCCAGCACGAAGGCCGGCATCGGCGCGTCGCCGCGTACGGCCGGTCCGGCGACGAACTGGACCCACAGTGCGACGAGCACCCCGCAGGCCAGCGCCGGGACGAGCGCACCGGCGGTCACCCAGGCCAGCCTGCGGTCGCCGCGCGCCGGCCCGACCCGCAGCTCACGCGCGAGGCCGACCAGGAAGAGCACCAGGGCACCCTCGGCGACCAGGCGCAGGAGTGCGCGTACGTCCTCCGGCAGCACCGCCGCCAGCCCGTCGTGACCGGCGAACAGGACGAGGGCCGGGCCGACGAGGAGACCGGCGACGATCTCCCCGATCACCGGCGGCTGCCGCAACAGCCGCGCCACGGCTCGTCCGGTCCCGCCGACGAGCAGCAGCGCCACGAGCAGCGCGGCTCCGTGCAGGAGGACCAGGACGGCGCTCATGCGGACAGTTCCCGGTCGCCGCGCAGCAGGCGTGCGCCGTTCACCGGCCGGATCGGCTCGGCGCCCCACCGGGCGGGCTCGTACTGTCCGCACTCCACGTACCGGGTCAGCGCCGGCTCGTTGATCAGGAGATATCCGCCGGGCAGCTGATCCACCAGCTTCGCCGCGCGGAAGTGCTTGAGGAACAGCCCGACGCGGGACCGGGTGGTGCCGACCATGCTGGCCAGCTCCTCCTGGGTGATCTTCGCGTCGATCTGCATGCCGAGGTTGAGCCGCCGGCCCACCTTGCGGGCGAGTCGCAGCAGGGTCGCGGCCAGCCGGTGTTCGCTGTCCATGGTGACCAGTTGGGTGATGGCCTGCTGCTGGTCGAGCAGCTTGGCCATGAGGAACCGGGTGAAGTGCCAGTTGAGCTGTTCGTCGCTGCTCAGCAGGTCGAACAGCTTCGCCGAGTTGACTCTCCTGATCACACTGTCGCGCATGGCCCGGGCGGTGTCGTGGCGTGGCCCGCCGAGCAGGCCGAGCTCGCCGAACATGTCGCCCCGTGTGTGGATCGACAGCAGGCACTGCTTGCCGTCCGCGGAGGACGCGATGGTCTTGAACTGGCCGACCTCCACGAGGTACATCCGCAGATCGTGGTCGCCGGAGTTGTACGCGGCCCCGCCTCGCGGGACGTGTGTGCGGACGGCGAAAGTCGGGTCGTCCCGGATCAGCCGATGCAGCTCGTTACGCAAACTGGTGGTGGCGCCGGCGATTCGCAAGGAGGCCTCCTGGCGCCCGATGTCGTGGCTCGGGCGTGTTGTCAGGTTCCTGATCATTCGCTGGTGAAATGCGTGACGCTATCAATCGTTGACAGTACAGCCGCAACGCCGGCAAGTATTTCTTCAGCCGGTGTCGGCAAACTGTCGGAATTGCAATACGGCCCGCGCCGGCCGTTCGTCCCGTCGGTCGTGCTCGGCATGCCGCGCGCCCGGCGCTGAGGCGACCCACCTGCATTTCCGCAGGCAGGAGCGCTTAATCTGGGCGGCGGCATGGCGCGACCTACGATGTCCATCTATCTGTGGTGTCTGGTTTCTTCCATGTTCGGGACGCGTTCATCCAGTGAAGCAAATGCATGCAAGGGGCCTTTCGGAGGGTGTGGGCGAGGGTTGCGCATACTGCTCGATTGAGCCGTATTAATGCCCGCCGCCATCGTAACTAATTGGGTGGCGGGTGTCTACGCAGCGCAATGACCAGGCATTTTGCGACCTCGGTTGGGTTCGTAGGGGGTGATTGTCAGCGGAATGGGAGTCGGCTGGCCTTTTTAATGATTTAGGTC
Organism: Micromonospora sp. RV43; assembly: GCF_001029515.1. Lineage (NCBI taxonomy): Bacteria > Bacillati > Actinomycetota > Actinomycetes > Micromonosporales > Micromonosporaceae > Micromonospora > Micromonospora sp. RV43. The sequence goes on from NZ_LEKG01000121.1 coordinate 22,152, forward strand.
AATTTGCCTCGCTGAGCAGCCGCTCGGTGACCGACTCGGCGTGCCGGGCCCGCCAGTCGGCCAGCGGCTCCGCCGCGACGAGCCGGTTGAACGCCCCGACGTCGGTGGAGGCCGGCACCCGGTAGTTCAGCCGCTGACCCGGCGTTCCGCGCAGGGCCGCGGCGGTGGCCTCCCGGCAGTAGGCGGCGCAGACCGACGCGAGCACGCGCCGGTCGTCCCGCCCCGCGACGCCGAGATCGGCGCGCACCTCGTCCAGCGGACGGCCGAAGTGCGTCCGCTCCAACTCGGCGAGCCGCCGCGGGCCGACGTCGGCCAGCCGGTCGTAGCGCAGGAACATCCGGTACAGCTCCTCGGCACGAGCGGCGAACAGGGTGCCCCGGTGCGCCACCGGAGACCGCGCGCCGAGCTCGAACAGGTCCGGATCGGGCGCCTCACGGATGTCGGTGACGTCGAGCGCGGCGAGCAGATCCTTCGCCGCGTCCGACGTGGCGGCCTCGGCGGTGCACTGGTTCACCGTCGTCGTGACGACGAAGTCGGCCCCGAGCGCGAAGGCGGCGGCGACGGCCGCCGGGGTGCCCACCCCGGCCACCCCGATCCGCGCCCCCGGCGCCTCCCGGTCGCGCAGGGCCACCAGAGCCGGCACCAGCGCATGGGCGTCCCGTTCGACTGCCACGTCGGTGGCGACCGCCTCCCGTGCCGCCGCACCCGCTGCTCCGCCGTCCAGGTGCCCGGCGGCGGCCAGCGCCCGTACCGTCGCCGGATCGGCGGGGCGCAGGAACC
>NZ_LEKG01000122.1:0-22910 GCF_001029515.1 Micromonospora sp. RV43
GGGTGGCCCCGGGTGTGGGGCGCGGTGGGCGCTGCGTCAGGATGAGACCGATACGCAGGCACAGCCGAGGAGCTCACGATCGCCAGAAAGCCTCAACCCGAGGGCGGCCAGGCCCCCGTCGTCCAGCGGGTCCGTATCCGGTACGCCAAGCGTGGGCCGCTGCGGTTCACCTCGCACCGGGACTTCGCCCGGGCCTTCGAGCGCGCGCTGCGCCGGGCCGGCGTGCCGATCGCCTTCTCTCAGGGGTTCACCCCGCACCCGAAGATCTCGTACGCCTCGGCCGCCCCGACGGGAGTGGCGAGCGAGGCCGAGTACCTGGAGATCGGGCTCCGTGAGCCGGTCGACCCGGCACGGCTGCGTGAGGCGCTCGACGCCGCTCTCTCGCCCGGGCTCGACGTGCTCGACGCGGTGGAGGCCGTCGGCGGCAGCCTGGCGGACCGGATCGAGGCGTCGTACTGGCGGATCGAACTGCCCGAGGTCGACCCGAAGGTGCTCGCGGAGGCCGTGGCTGCCTTCACGGCTGCCGAGGAGATCCAGGTCGAGCGGATGACCAAGCAGGGGCGGCGTACCTTCGACGCCCGTGCGGCAGTGGTGTCGATCGATGCCATGGCTCCGGCTGAGACGCCTTCCGGGGCGGCGGCCGTACCGTGTGCGATACTCGAACTGGTCGTGCGGCAGGTCACCCCGTCCGTTCGGCCCGATGACGTCCTGTCCGGCCTCCGTGCGGTGGCCGCCCTGGAGCCGCCGGTCACCCCGAAGGTGATCCGGCTGGCGCAGGGCACGCTGACCGCGCAGGGCGAGATCGTCGATCCGTTGGAAGCGGATCGCGACGGGGCAACCATCGGAGAGCGCTGACCGTCGGTCAACGCTCTGGCAGGCAGACTTCGGCGGTCGCGCGTTTGCGCGCCCGGCGGAAACACCTTTGCGGCAACCCTGCGTGGCAGCGCTCACCCGCGCCCGGGGCGGCCAGAACTGGAGAACGTCCATGCTCGAGAACGAGCCCGAGGGCAGCGAACGGACCGGCGCAGAGCCGGCCGGGACGACCGCCGACAGCGCCACCACCGCCTCCGGCAGCGCCGCGAGCGCGACCTCTGCCGGCGCCGGGGGAGCCACCACGGAAGGCACCGTGGAGGGCGTCGCGGAGACCAAGCCGCCCGCCCGTAAGCGGGCCAGCCGCCGCAAGGCCGCTCCGCTGAACCAGCCGGAGCAGACCGACGCGCCGGTCGAGGCGTCCACAACGGTGACCGGCAGCGGCGAGTCGCCGCAGGCCGAGGTGCTCGCGCCGGTGGCCGGTGAGTTGGACACCGCGCCGAAGACCACCCGGCGGCGTCGTAAGGCGACGCCGGCGAAGGCGGTCGAGGAGCCGGTGGCCGCGGCCGGTGTGGAGGCCGCCTCGGAGGAGGTCGTGCCGCCGGTCAAGGTGACCCGGACCCGCCGTCGCAAGGCCACGCCGGCTGCCGAGACCGTCGCGCCGGACGAGACCACCGCCGCGGGGCAGGCGCCCGCGGACGGCGTGATCGACGGACCGGTCTCCGCGCCCGGTGGCGACCTGATCGCCGAGGGACGCGCCGACATCGACGGCGGCGAGACCGCCGCACCGGGCGAGGCCGTCACCGCGGGTACCGCCGCCGAGACTGCACCGCAGGCCCCCACCGGCCGGCGCAGGGCCACCACCAGCAGGACCAAGGCCGCCGGCGCCGGCAAGGCGAGCACCGGCGGCATCGGTGAGACCACCGGCGAGGACGCCGAGGCCGAGGCCGTGGCAGACGCGAGCGCCGCGGCTGCGCGTACCGAAGAGGTGAACCTGGCCCGCAGCGGCGGCCCGGCCGATGCGACGGGCGTCGTGTCGACGGGTGCCGCCGTGCCGCGCGCGGCCGAGGAGCCGGCCGAGACGCCGCCGGCCACCAGCCGCCGGCGTCGTGCCGCGCTCTCCGCGCCGACCGTCCTGTTCATGGCGCCGCAGCCCGACGAGGCGCCGGCCGTCCAGGTGACGTACCCGGCCGCCGAGGAGCCGATCGAGGAAGCGGTCGAGACCGGCCGGCGCCGCCGTCGCAGCCGCCGTGAGGTCGAGCCGGTCGAGGCCGAGGTCGAGCCGGAGGTCGCCGAGGAGGAGCTCGCCGCCGAGGCCGAGGAGACCGCCGAGGGGGACGAGGACGACGAGACGGCCGCGGGCCGGCGTCGCCGCCGCCGGGGCCGCCGGGGTCGTGGCCGGGGCAAGGGCGGCGCGGACGAGGCCGACGACGAGGACGTCGAGGAGCCCGCCGCGGCCGAGGCCGAGGGTGAGGCCGAGGAGCCGGCGGAGGACGAGGAGGCCGAGGGCGAGGGGATGACCCGTCGCCGTCGCCGTCGTCGCCGCCGGGGCGCCGGCGAGGCGGACACCGCCGCCGAGGACGGCGTGCCGACCGTCGTCAAGATCCGTGAGCCGCGCAAGCCGGTCGACGAGGTGCAGGGTGTCTCCGGCTCGACCCGGCTGGAGGCCAAGCGGCAACGCCGGCGGGACGGCCGCGAGCAGCGGCGTACGCGGCCGCCGATCCTGAGCGAGTCGGAGTTCCTGGCCCGCCGCGAGGCGGTGGACCGGGTGATGGTGGTCCGCCAGCGCGGCGACCGCACCCAGATCGCGGTGCTCGAGGACGGCGTGCTCGTGGAGCACTACGTCACGCGGAACTCGTCCGGCACGATGGCCGGAAACGTCTACCTGGGCAAGGTCCAGAACGTCCTGCCGAGCATGGAGGCGGCCTTCGTCGACATCGGGCGCGGGCGCAACGCGGTCCTGTACGCCGGTGAGGTCAACTGGGACGCCACCGGCCTGGAGGGCCGGGCCCGCTCGATCGAGCAGGCGCTGCGCTCCGGCGACTCGGTCCTGGTGCAGGTGACCAAGGACCCGATCGGGCACAAGGGCGCGCGGCTGACCAGCCACATCGCGCTCTCCGGCCGGCACCTGGTCTACGTGCCCAACGGCAACGCCTCCGGGATCAGCCGCAAGCTGCCCGACACCGAGCGCAAGCGGCTGCGGGACGTGCTGAAGAAGCTGGTGCCGGACGGCGCCGGGGTGATCGTCCGGACCGCGGCCGAGGGTGCCAGCGAGGACGAGCTGGCGCGCGACGTCAAGCGGCTCCAGGCGCAGTGGGAGGACATCCAGGCCAAGGCGACCGAGGGCGGCGCTCCGGTGCTGCTCTACGAGGAGCCGGACCTGGTCATCCGCGTGGTCCGGGACCTCTTCAACGAGGACTTCCGCGAGCTGGTCATCGAGGGCGAGCCCGCGTACGACCTGGTCGAGTCGTACCTGTCGCACGTGTCGCCGGACCTGGTGGCGCGGCTGCGCCGGCACGCCGGGGTGGCGGACGTGTTCGCCGAGTACCGGATCGACGAGCAGATCCTCAAGGGGCTGGACCGGAAGGTCTTCCTCCCCTCGGGCGGCTCGCTGGTGATCGACCGCACCGAGGCGATGACTGTCGTCGACGTCAACACCGGCAAGTACACCGGCTCCGGGGGCAACCTGGAGGAGACGGTCACCCGCAACAACCTGGAGGCGGCCGAGGAGATCGTGCGTCAGCTGCGGCTGCGCGACCTCGGCGGCATCGTGGTGATCGACTTCATCGACATGGTGCTGGAGTCGAACCGGGAGCTGGTGCTGCGCCGGCTCACCGAGTGCCTCGGCCGGGACCGTACGAAGCACCAGGTCACCGAGATCACCTCGCTCGGCCTGGTGCAGATGACCCGTAAGCGCATCGGCGCGGGCCTGCTGGAGGCGTTCAGCGAGACCTGCGAGTGCTGCAAGGGCCGGGGCGTGATCATCCACACCGAGCCGGTGCCGGAGAAGCCGCGCGGCGGGGCGGGGGAGAAGGTCAAGGCGGTCGCCTCGGCGGTCGCCGCGCCGGCCGAGGAGAAGGGCCGCCGCCGGGGCCGCAAGGCCGCCGCGGAGAAGCCCGCGGTGGAGGCCGCGCCGGAGCAGCCCTCCGCGCAGCCGCAGGCAGTCACCGAGACGCCGGCCGCCCCGGAGCGGACCGTCGCCGAGGTGGTCGAGACCGACGACGACTACTACGACACCCAGGGCTACGACCTGTCCCGGTTCGAGACGGACACGCCCGCCGCCCCGGCGATCGCGGACAGCCAGGAGGGCGACTCGGCCCGGCTGGCCGCCGCCGACGACCCGGACGCGATCGGTGACGGAGACAACGACGACGACAGCGGCGCCCCGCGCCGGCGGGCGCGCCGTGGTGGTGCCCGGCGGCGTACGCGGCCGTGAGGCTTTAGCGCGCTGACCTGCGCGAACAGGGCCCCCGATCCGCCGGGAAGAGGCGGGGCGGGGGCCCTGTCGTGTCCGTCGAGCAGGGCGGAGAGGCACCGACCGGCAGCCCGGTTTGGGGGGCGGGCCGGGTATGGCGTACGCTTGCCTGCGGCGCACTTTGGTGTGCCGAGTTCCCGCGTGCCCGCGCCGCCGGTGTCACGGCTCCCGGCGAGACGCCGTGGGAACGACCGTCGACGGTGTGACAGCCGGCAACGGTGCAATAGACGCCAGCAGCCTCAACGACAGGGAGTCCGCCTCCGATGTACGCGATCGTCAAGACCGGCGGCAAGCAGTACAAGGTCGCCGAGGGCGACGTGATCGAGGTCGAGAAGCTCGCCGGTGCCCCCGGCGACGCGGTGAAGCTCACCGCGGTGCTCCTCGTCGACGGTGACGACCTGGTGACCGAAGCGGCGAAGCTCGCCAAGGTCGCGGTGTCCGGCGAGATCGCCGCGCACACCAAGGGCCCGAAGATCCGGATCCACAAGTTCAAGAACAAGACCGGCTACCACAAGCGCCAGGGTCACCGCCAGCCGCTGACCCAGGTCAAGGTGACCGGCATCTCCAGCGGGAAGTAGGTCGTCCTCCAATGGCTCACAAAAAGGGTGCGTCCAGCTCGCGTAACGGCCGTGACTCCGCGGCCCAGCGGCTCGGCGTGAAGCGCTTCGGTGGTCAGGTCGTCAGCGCGGGTGAGATCCTCATCCGTCAGCGTGGCACCAAGTTCCACCCCGGTGACCTGGTCGGCCGTGGCGGCGACGACACGCTGTTCGCGCTGGCCGCCGGCTCGGTGCAGTTCGGCACCAAGCGCGGTCGCAAGACCGTCAGCATCGTGCCTCAGCAGTAGTTCTGTAAGCGTTGCGGGCCGCGGACCTCGAGTCCCGGCCCGCTTCGCTTTTCCCCGTGCGGGGCGGACCCCGCTGGAAGGATTGGCGTCGTGACGACGTTCGTTGACCGGGTCGTCCTGCACATGCAGGCCGGCGACGGCGGGCACGGCTGTGTCTCGATCCACCGGGAGAAGTTCAAGCCGTTCGGCGGGCCGGACGGCGGCAACGGCGGCCACGGCGGCAGCGTGTCGCTGGTGGTCGACCCGCAGGTCACCACGCTGCTCGACTTCCACTTCCGGCCGCACCTGAAGGCCGAGAACGGCAAGGGCGGCGCCGGCTCGAACCGGGACGGCGCCAACGGCCGTGACCTGGTCATCAAGGTGCCGAACGGCACCGTCGTGCAGAGCCTCGACGGCGAGGTGCTGGCCGACCTGGTCGGCGTCGGCACCACGTTCGAGGCGGCCCGGGGCGGCCGGGGCGGGCGCGGCAACGCCTCGCTGGCGAACGCCCGCCGCAAGGCGCCGGGCTTCGCCGAGCTGGGTGAGCCCGGCGACCGGCTGGACGTCGTGCTGGAGCTCAAGAGCGTCGCCGACGTGGGCCTGGTCGGCTTCCCGTCGGCGGGCAAGTCGTCGCTGATCTCGGTGATCTCCGCGGCCAAGCCGAAGATCGCCGACTACCCCTTCACCACGCTGGTGCCCAACCTGGGCGTGGTGCGGGTGGACAACCACACCTTCACCGTCGCCGACGTGCCGGGCCTGATCCCGGGCGCGGCCAGCGGCAAGGGCCTGGGCCTGGAGTTCCTCCGCCACGTCGAGCGCTGCGCCGTGCTGGTGCACGTGATCGACACCGCGACGCTGGAGCCCGGCCGCGACCCGCTCGCCGACATCGACGCCATCGAGTCGGAGCTGTCCCAGTACGGCGGCCTGGCCGACCGGCCCCGGCTGGTCGCGCTCAACAAGGTCGACGTGCCGGACGGCAAGGACCTCGCCGACATCGTCCGCCCCGACCTGGAGGCGCGCGGCCTGCGCGTGTTCGACGTCTCGGCCGCCACCCGGGAGGGCCTGCGGGAGCTGACGTACGCGATGGCGGAGCTGGTCGACCAGGGCCGCCGGGCCGCCCCACCGGCCGAGCCGACCCGGATCGTGATCCGCCCGAAGGCGGTCGACGACGCCGGCTTCACCATCGAGGCCGAGCCGGACGGCTCGTACACGGTGCGCGGCAGCCGGCCGGAGCGCTGGGTGAAGCAGACCAACTTCGACAACGACGAGGCAGTGGGTTACCTGGCCGACCGGCTGGCCCGCCTCGGCGTCGAGGAGAAGCTCGCGAAGGCCGGCGCGCAGGCTGGTGACCTGGTGCGCATCGGCGACCGGGAGTTCGACTGGCAGCCGACGCTCTACGCCGGTGTCGACTTCGTGCCCGGTAACCGGGGCACCGACGTACGGCTGGAGGAGAAGTCGAACCGTCCGTCGGCGTCCGACCGGCTGGCGGCCCGCAAGGCCCGCCGGGTCCGGCCGGAGGACGAGGTCGAGGCCGCGCCCGCGGCGGAAGCGGACGCCGAGTAGCCGTTTGCGGGTCGGTGGCGGGAAACCTGCGCGAAATCCGGCCGATCTAGCGTACGGGCATGTTGATCGAGTCCCGTCCCGCCACCGATCCGGAGATCGCCGCGCTCGTCGTCGCCCAGCAGCGTGAGCTGCGCGACGCGGACGGCGGGCTGGACGGGCAGGTCACAGTCGTGCACACCGACATCCACTACCTGGCCGCCGTGGTGGGCGGCCGGGCGGTCGGCTGCGGCGGCCTCCAGGCGCTCGACGCCGACACCGGCGAGCTGAAGCGGATGTACGTGCGGCCGGCGTACCGGGGGCGGGGCATCGCCCGGCAGTTGCTCGTGGCGCTGGAGGAGCTGGCGTTCCAGCAGGGGCACCGCACTGTGTGCCTGGAGACGGGCACCTACCTGCCGGCCGCGATCGGGCTCTACCGGTCCAGCGGTTACGAGCCGATCCCGGTCTACGGCGAGTACGTGGACAACCCGTACAGCGTCTGCTTCGCCAAGCGGCTGCCGGTGGCGGCCTGACGCTCAGGCGCTCGTCTGCGCGTGCGGCGCGGTGACCGGCTTCGACTCGGGGCTGGCGTGCTGGCGCAGCACGATGCTGAGCAGGATCAGCACGCCCACGGCGAGGAACTCGCTCTGCCAGTTCTGCATCGACTGGAACCAGAAGTCGCTGGTGCCGAGGAACTGCCACGCGCTGATCGGGGCGGCGCCGCTCTCCAGCGCCTGCTCCTGGTTGTAGGCGGCCACGCCGCCGAACAGGTGCCCCAGGAACGCGCCCCCGAAGATCATCAGAAGTGCGATGGCCAGGCTGTTCCGGTAGACCACGAGCGGCAGCCCGCCGGCGCGTACCGGCCACGGTGAATCGGGGCGGGCGTGGTCGCGGTTGTCCTCCGGCCGGTCCGTCTGGTCCTCCGGCTTCGACTCGGCCGAGCCCTTCTGCACCAGGTACGCGGTGAGCAGCACGTAGCCGCCCATCTGGAGGAACTCCGACTCCCAGTTCTCGAACACCGCCTCGGCGAAGTGCCCGGTGCCGAGATAGGCCCACCAGCTCAGCGGCTCGGCGCCGTACCGGCTCAGCTCCTCGTTGTGCACCTGCCAGCCGAACACGCTCTGGAGCAGCAGGAAGACCAGGAACGCGCCGAGCATGGCGACCGAGAGCATGTTGTCGCGCAACCACCGTGGCATCGCCGGACCTCCTCGACCCGCTCGCGGTTGCCCTCCTGCCCGACGTCGGGCCGGGGCAAACGCCGCACCGGCGTGTCGCGCCTGGTCAGGGGCGGTCGAAGGGGGCCTCCACCCGGGTGCCGGTGCCGAGGTTGTTGTTCAGCAGCAGGCCGGCGGCGAGCATGCCGAAACCGAGGGCCAGGTGCAGCCAGTTGTCGGCGTCGTTCACCGGTACGAAGTTGACCGAGGTGTCCCGGTCGATGGCGAAGCCGTACAGCCACAGCACCAGGTAGAGCGCGCCGCCGCCGGCCAGGAAGACCCGCGCGCCGGCCAGCCGCCGGGACATCACCAGACCGACCAGCCCGAACAGCAGGTGCACCAGGTTGTGCAGCACCGACACCTGGAACACCCCGAGCAGCTTCGCCTCGGAGTGGTGCCCGGCGAACGTCATCTCGCCGTAGTGCGTGGTGATGCCGGGCACGAAGCCGAGCACGCCGATCAGCGCGAAGAGAGCCGCCGCCGCGAGGGCTACCTTCTGCACCGCAGGCCGGGCGGACGCGTGTTCGCGCACGTCACGTGCCATCCCTGTCACCCCCGTGGAACTCGCCGCCGCCCCGGGCGGGCAGGCACCTCATTGTCTGATCGGGGCGGGCCGGTCCCGCAGAGAATTCACGAATCAGGCATGGAGCCGCCGACCTGGGGTAGGGCACTTGTCACGCGGAAACAAATCTGCGTACCCCCCGAAGACACCCGCTGGGAAGTACGAGCGGAAGGGACACCATGACTCAGGATCTTTCCCCCAGTTCGGCCACGTACCAGTCGACGAACGGTGGTGGCGGTGTGCGTGACCAGGCCCGCCAGGTCGGCTCCGACGCCGCGAACGCGGGCGGCGCCGTCGCGCAGACCGCCAAGGAGCAGGGCCGGGAGGTGGTGGGCGAGGCCAAGCGGCAGGCCCGCGACCTCTACGGCGAGACCCGCAGCCAGGTCACCGCGCAGGCCGGTCAGCAGCAGCAGCGCGCCGCCAGCGGACTGCGGTCGCTCGCCGACGAGATGCGCACCATGGCGCAGCAGGGTGGCGGCTCCGGGCCGGTCACCGAGCTGGCCCACCAGGCGGCCGAGCGCGTGCACGGCGTGGCCGGCTGGCTGGAGCAGCGCGAGCCGGGCGACCTGCTCAACGAGGTGAAGACCTACGCCCGCCGCAACCCCGGCACGTTCCTCGTCGGGGCGGCGCTGCTCGGCGTGGTCGCCGGGCGGCTCACCCGCAACATCGCCGCGATCGGCGACGACAGCACGGCGCGGCCGGCGTACGACCCGGACCGCACCGCCGTCATCCCGACCGCCCGTGAGGTGCCGGACCAGGTGCCGCCGGGCGGCTACCTCGACCCGACGCCGGGCAGCTACGCCGAGCCGGACCCGGGCTACTCCGCGCCGGGCGCGACCTACCCGGCCGGCGGCGCCCCGAACACCTGGGCCGACCCGGCGGGTGGCACCGGTCAGCCGCTGCCGCCGCCGGAGCGCACCGACCCGCTGCCGGGTGTCCCGTCGACCGGCGCTCCCCGCCCGTGACCGGCCGCAGCGGCAGAAGGGAGGCGACGGCATGACCGTACCCACGCAGGACCCCGGCTATCAGGCGGCTGGTGCCCCGCCCCACGCCGACGAGGTGCGCGGCAGCTCGCTCGGCGACCTGATGCGCCAGGTCACCACCGACCTGTCCACGCTGATGCGCCAGGAGGTCGAGCTGGCCAAGGCGGAGATCCGCCAGGAGGGCAAGAAGGCGGGCAAGGCCGCCGGACTGTTCGGCGGCGCCGGCTTCGGCGGCTACATGGTGGCGCTCTTCGTCTCGATCGCGATCTGGCAGTTCCTCGACAACGTCATGGACTCCGGGCTGGCCGCGCTGATCGTGGCCGTCATCTGGGCCGCTGTCGCGGCGGTCCTGTACTCGATGGGCAAGAAGAACGCCGAGCGGATCCGCGGCCTGAAGCAGACCAACGACAGCGTGCAGCGCATCCCCGACGCGCTCAAGCCGCACCCGGAGGGAGTCATCCGATGAGCACCGATCCCGAGCAGATCCGCCGCGAGATCGAAGCCACCCGCAACAACCTCAGCTCGGACGTGGACGCCCTGGCGTACAAGGTCAGCCCGAGCCGCATCGTCGACGACCGCAAGCAGCGTGTGCGCAGCGCGCTGACGAACGTGAAGGACAAGGTGATGGGAACCGCTTCGGACCTCGGCCACAGCACCGGCCACGCCGCCCACTCGGTGGGCGACCACGCCTCCTCGATGGCCTCCTCCGTGGGCGACAAGGCGCAGTCCGCCGCCGCCACGGTGAGCGACGCGGCCCACCGGGCGCCGCAGGTGGTGCGGCGCAAGTCCGAGGGCAACCCGATCGCCGCCGGCGTGATCGCCTTCGGCGTCGGCATGCTGGTCTCCTCGCTGATCCCGGCCACCCGCCGCGAGCAGCAGGTCGCCGCGCAGGTCAAGGAGAAGGCCGCCGAGCACGGCGGGGTGGTGAAGGAGAAGCTGGGCGAGGTCGCCGGTGAGCTGAAGGAGGAGCTGCGCGAGCCGGCGCAGCACGCCGCCGAGTCGGTGAAGGCCACCGCGCAGGACGCCGCGCACACCGTCAAGGACGACGGCCGCGCCGCCGCCCACGACGTCCGGCACAGCGCCGAGCAGGTGCGGTCCTGAAGGTCCGCGCTCTCGGTTGGGAAGGGCCCCTTCTTATCGCCAGGCGATAAGAAGGGGCCCTTCCTTACACCTCGGCGCGCAACGGTGGGGGCAGCGCCCCGGTCTCCACCCAGAGCACCAGATCGTCGGGGCGGCGCCGCGTCATCCGCCGGCGCAGGACACGTGTGGGGTGGGCCGCCGTCCGCATCCGGGCGCCCGCGTAGGGCACGCCGCCGCGCAGCCGCCGGCCCACCGCCAGCCAGGCGCACAGGCCGCGTTCCAGCACCCAGGCGGGAGCCGCCAGGCTGGTGTGCGCCGGGAAGACCCGGGCGCCGCCGGCCCGTCGCCGGCCCAGCTCCGCCACTGCCACGGTCGCCAGTCCGGCGCGCAGCAGCAGCAGCAGCCCGGGCCGGCGGGTGGCGAGCGCGACAGCCGTCGCCGGCAGCACCGCCAGCGCGGCGAGCAGCCACACCGGCCGGGCCGTCTCGTCGTACGCCTGGCGGACGCGCTGCCCGAGGAAGTGCGCGGCGGCGGGCGGTAGCCGCCGCACGTACAGCCACGCCGGGGTGGCGGTGCTGCCGCCGTACGCGCGCACGGTGCGGACCAGCTCCAGGTTCTCGAAGAGCACGTCGGGGTCGTAGCCGCCCATCGCCAGGAACGTGCTCCGCCGCACCCCGAGCGTGCCCGGCCAGTCCCCGCCGAACACGCGGGCCAGCAGCGTCCGGCCGGTGTCCCACCAGGCGTGCCAGGGCAGCGGGTCGAAGTGGTTCTGCGGGCGGACCAGGTCCACCCCGTCCAGCAGTTGGTGCACCGCGCACAGGGCCGCCCGGTCGTACCGGACGTCGTCGTCGGCGATCACCACGTGCTCGTGCCGGGCCAGCGCGACGCCGGTGAGTACGCCGAGCACCTTGCCGTTGCGCCCGCGCAGCGCCGGGTCCGGCGGCACGTGCCGGACCAGCCCGCGCCAGGCTTCGGCGTGCCGGGCGAACAGCTCCGGCGCCGATCCGTCGACCACCACCACGTCGACCCACCGGCTCAGCTCGCGCAGGTACCCGGTCAGCTCGTCCAGGCCGCCGTCGTCGTGGGCGCGCAGCGGCAGGACGTACGCCATCGGCAGCCGGACCGGCGCGGACGCGGCGCCCTCGTCGCGTGGCGGCGCGGCGGTCGGTCGGGTCATGTCGTCTCCCCTCTTGCCGGGTGACGCGACTTGCCCGGAATGCGGCTGCTGAAACCGTTTCGGGCGGGCTGTGTCGGGTAGCGCAGCCGGATATCGCGGCCGGCGAGATCGACCCCGGCTTGGCCCGGTTCAGCGCGGCGGGCGTACCCCACCGGCCGGGCGTGCGCCGTCGGCCGGGCGTACCCCGTCGAGCACCAGCCCGGCGGGCGGCAACGCCGGCATGGAGCCGAGGTCGAGCGCCAGGTCCTGCGGCGGTACGCGGTAGCTCATCGCGCCGGTCAGGTTCGTCACCGCCCGCTTCATCAGCTCGATCGTGATCCACTCACCGGCGCAGCGGTGGCCGGTGTAGTGGTCTCCGCCGCCCTGCGGGACCAGGCCGAACGGGTCGTCGCGCCAGCCGGCGAAACGCTCCGGGCGGAACCGTTCCGGCTCGGGCCACACGTCGGGGTGGTGGTTCGTGCCGTACAGGTCGAGCAGCACCCGCCGGCCCTGCGGGAACGCGTACCCCCGCCACTGGAACGAGCGGCGTACCCGGGCCGCGGCGACCGGGAAGAACGGGTAGTAGCGGCGTACCTCCTGCACGAACTGCTCGGTCGCGGCATCGTCGCCGGGTAGCCGGTCCCGCCAGTGCGGGTGGTCGTGCAGCGCCAGCGCGGCGAAGACCACGTACCGGTCCACGGCGACGGTGGGGCGCAGCACGTTCAGCAGCTCCACGGCGGCGATCCGGCGGGGCAGCGGCAGGCCCCGTTCGTCCCGGTGCCCGGCCACGACCGCCAGCGCGCTGCCCTCCGGGGCGGGCACCGCGCCCGCGCGTACCCGCTCGATCAGGTCGCCGGCCCAGCGTTGCGCGTGCCGGCGGCCGAACCGTCCGCGCCAGTGCCGGGGGCCCAGCGCGGCCGGCGCCTCGATCATCGCGTGCATCTCGGCGGTGCGGCGCGGCACGTCGGCCTCGGCCAGCGGCACCCCGGCCCAGGCCCAGACCGTACGGGTCAGGATCTTTCCCACCTCGTCGTAGAGCACCACCGGGCCGCCCTCGGCCCAGACCGGGATCCGGGCCCGCCACTGCTCGTCGAAGATCTCCCCGAGGCGGCGGATCGCGGCCGGCGTCATGATCGACATGAACATCGCCTTGCGGACCAGGTGGGCCTGCCCGTCGAGGCCCTGCACGCCGCCGACGCCGGTGAGCGTGCGCTGCCCGCGCATCGGCATGGCGCCGCGCCGGACGAACCGCTCCTCGTCGTAGAACAGCTCGGCGGCCTCCCGGCCGCGCAGGCAGATCGTCGGCTCCAGCAGCAGCCGGGTCTGGAAGACGTCGGTGCCGAGGCGGTCGCAGCGGTCGCCGACGAAGCGGTAGCCCTCCCGGAGGAACGCCAGCGTGCTGTCCGGGCTCCGGTCGCTCGGCATGGTGCTCATCTCGGCTGCTCCTGACGCGGTTCGGCGGCGCTGCCTACCTACCCGGGGCGGCGCGGCCGAACCCTCCATTCCAGCAGCTCCGGCCCCGTGGGGGAGGGGCCGGCCACGCGAGCCGGTGCTGGCCCCTCCCCGGGCACGGAAAAGCTGGTTGGCTCGGGTTCGCGGACCGGCGGCGACCGGCCCGCCGCCCGCCGCCGCGACGTCCGGCGGGCGTCACCGACCACGGGGGAGGGCACCGATGCGTGACGACAGGGCGGCACGACGGCGCCGCGAGGCACCGGCCCGGCTGCGCGGCGACGGCCGCGACGGGCCGCTGATCGGCACGCCCCGGCGCGCCGCCGGCCGCCCGCCGCGTTACTTCACCGTGCACCTGGGCTTCGCCGCCACCGATCCCGCCGTCGCGCGGGAGCAGGCCGTGGCGTACGCCGAAGCACTCGGCCTGCTCCGCCCGGAGCTGGCGCTCGGCGCGGCGGCGCTGTCCCCGGCGGACGCCTGGCACCGCGCCGAGCGGCTGTTCTGCGACGCCGCCGGGCCCGACGGCGAGCGCTGCGCCGACGTGGCCGGTCACCCCGGCTTCCACCACGCGCCCGGTCCGGGCGGCCTCGGCTGGGGCGACGGTGACTGAGGCGCGCTCAGTCCAGGTCGAACTCGCCGTCCTGGGCGCCCGCGACGAACGCGTCCCACTCGGCCTGCGTGAAGACCAGCACCGGCCCGTCCGGCTCGGCGGAGTTGCGCATACCGATCAGGTCGTCGACGAAGGCCACTTCGACCGCTCCCTCGGAGGTGTCGCCCTCAGCCCGCTGCCAAACCGCCCGGGAGAGGTCGAAATCGCCCTTGGGGTGCTGACCCATCGCTGTTCCTCCATCGCCATGCGTAACGAGACGGCCCGAGCGGACCTCATCGGGCAGGATAAGCGGATGCCGAGCCTCACCCGTGCAGAGGCGACCGCGCGCCGCGCGTCGATCACCGTCGAGTCCTACGATGTGGACCTCGATCTGACCGGCGACGCCGAGCGGTTCCGCTCCGCCGTCACCATCCGGTTCCGGGCCACCCCCGGCGCCGAGACCTTCGTCGACGTCAAGCCGCGCCGACTCCTCGCCGCCCGCCTCAACGGCCGCGCCCTCGACCCGGCCCTGCTGGCTGGCGACCGGCTGCCGCTGACCGGCCTGGCCGCGACGAACACGCTCACCGTCGAGGCCGAGATGGCCTACTCCAACACGGGCGAAGGGCTGCACCGTTTCGTCGACCCGGCCGACGGCGAGACCTACCTCTACGCGATGTCCTTCCTGGACGACGGGCCGCGCATCGTCGCCGCGTTCGACCAGCCCGACCTGAAGGCGCCGGTGACGCTGACGGTCACCGCGCCGCCGGAGTGGACTGTCGCCGCCAACGGGCCGCTCGCCGACCGCCCCGCGCCCGGGCGCTGGGAGTTCGCCACCACCGAGCCGCTGGCCACCTACTTCGTCTCGCTGATCGCCGGGCCCTGGCACGTGCTGCGCGCGGAGCACGACGGCATCCCGCTCGGCCTCTACTGCCGGCGTTCGCTCGCGGCCCACCTGGACGCCGACGCCGAGGAGATCTTCACCGTCACCCGGCAGTGCTTCGACCGCTTCCACGAGCTGTTCGCCGAGCGCTACCCGTTCGGCAAGTACGACCAGGCGTTCGTGCCCGAGTTCAACGCCGGCGCGATGGAGAACCCGGGCCTGGTCACGATCCGCGACGACTACGTCTTCCGCTCCGCCGTCACGGACACCCAGCGGGAGCTGCGCGCCACCACCATCGCCCACGAGATGGCGCACATGTGGTTCGGCGACCTGGTCACCATGAGCTGGTGGGACGACCTCTGGCTCAACGAGTCCTTCGCCGAATACCTGGGCACCCGGGTCACCGCCGAGGCGACCCGGTTCGACCGGGCGTGGACCACGTTCGCGAGCCGCCGCAAGGCGTGGGGCTACACCGCCGACCAGCGTCCCTCCACCCACCCGGTGGCACCGGAGGAGGTGGCCGACGCCGCGCAGGCGCTGCTCAACTTCGACGGCATCTCGTACGCCAAGGGCGCCAGCGTGCTGCGCCAGCTCGTCGCCTGGCTCGGTGACGAGGCGTTCCTGGCCGGGCTGAACGCCCACTTCGCGGCGCACCGGTTCGGCAACGCCACGCTCGCCGACCTGCTGGCCGCCCTGGGTACGGCGAGCGGCCGCGACCTGGACGGCTGGGCGGAACGCTGGCTGCGCCGCGCGCAGGTGAACACGCTGCGGGTCGACACCGCTGTGGACGCCGACGGGCGGTGGACCGAGGTGGCGATCGTGCAGACCGCCCCGGCGAGCCACCCGGTGCAGCGGCCGCACCGCATCGGGGTGGCCCACCACACCGCCAACGGCCCGGCGTACCGGTTCGAGGTCGACCTCGAACCCGACGCCGACGGCGGTCGCACGCCGCTGCCGGAGCTGGTCGGGCGGCCCGCCACCGGGCTCGTGCTGCCGAACGCCGGTGACCTGACGTTCGCCAAGATCCGCCTCGACCCGGCCTCGGCGGACGCGGTGCCGCTGCTGCTGCCGGGGCTCGACGACCCGCTGGCCCGGGCGCTGCTCTGGGCCGAGACGCTGGACGCGGTCACCGACGGGGAACGGCCGGCCGGCGCGCTCGCCGGGCTGATCGCGGCGGCGCTGCCCGCCGAGACCGAGGTGACGATCGTCGAGGACGTGCTGCTGCTCAGCCGCCGGCTGATCGACCGCTACCTCGGCCCGCTCGCCCGGGACGCGGCGCTGCTGCGGGTGGCGACCGCCTGCGGGGCGCTGCTCGACTCGGCGCCCGCTGGCGGCTCCCTGCAACTGGCGGCGGTCCGGGGTCTGATCGGCGCCACCACCGACACGGCCATGCTGACCGGCTGGCTCGCCGGCAAGGACGTGCCGCCGGGGCTCGCGGTCGACGCCGACCTGCGCTGGGCGGTGCTGCGCCGGCTCGTGGTGCTCGGTGCCGCCGGTGCGCCGGAGATCGACGCCGAGGCGGACGGCGACCGCAGCGCCACCGGCGCCGAGCAGGCCGCCGCGTGCCGGGCCGCGCTGCCCGACGCCGACGCGAAACGGGCCGCCTGGGAGATCGTCACCCGCAGCACCGAGCTGTCCAACCGGCTCGTCGAGGCGACCGCCGAGGGCTTCTGGCAGCCCGAGCAGGCCGAGCTGACCGCCGGGTACGTGGAGCGCTACTTCACCGACATGCCGGCGGCGGCGCGTCTGCGTACCGCGTGGGTGGCCGACGCGGTCACGGTGGCCGCGTACCCCCGCTACGCCGTGTCGCAACCCACCCGGGAGATGGCCGCGGCGCTGCTGGCCCGCGACGACCTCACGCCCGGCCTGCGGCGATGGGTGACCGACCTGGACGACGACATGCGCCGGGCGCTCGTGGCCCGGACGGCTGTGGCCGCCGCGTCGGCCTGACCGGGGCACGCCGGGCGGGCTGATCCGCTCGGCGTGGCCGACCCCGCCCGGGCCCGTCCGGCGCGCGGCCTACGATCGCTGGGTGGAGGAAGACATCCGGCGGGTCGGCATCATGGGCGGCACGTTCGACCCGATCCACCACGGGCACCTGGTGGCGGCGAGCGAGGTGGCCGACCGGTTCGGCCTGGACGAGGTCGTCTTCGTGCCGACCGGGCAACCGTGGCAGAAGGCGGAGGAAGCGGTCACCCCGGCCGAGGACCGCTACCTCATGACGGTGATCGCCACCGCCTCCAACCCGCGTTTCCAGGTGAGCCGGGTCGACATCGACCGGGGCGGTCCCACCTACACCGTCGACACGCTGCGCGACCTGCACGCCGAGTACGGCCCGAAGGCGCAGCTGTTCTTCATCACCGGCGCGGACGCCCTGGAGCGCATCCTCTCCTGGAAGGACCTGGACGAGGCGCTCGAACTGGCCCACTTCATCGGCGTGACCCGGCCCGGCTTCGAACTCACCGACAAGCACCTCCCGGCCGACTCGGTGAGCCTGGTGCAGGTGCCCGCGATGGCCATCTCCTCGACCGACTGCCGCGCGCGGGTCGCCCGGGGGGAGCCGGTGTGGTACCTGGTGCCCGACGGTGTGGTGCAGTACATCGCGAAACGGCGTCTCTACCAGCGGTGATTCGCGCCCGTACGTCCCGTTTCATGCCTGAAATCGACCAGAACTGACAAGTCGGCACACCGCCGGGTGTGAGAGGCTTGGTGGGTCGCACGGTTGATCGAAGGAGAACGGTGACAGTTTCCGAACGCGCGCACGAGCTGGCGATGGCCGCCGCCCAGGCCGCGGCCGACAAGAAGGCACAGGACATCGTCATCATCGACGTGGGCGACCAGCTCGCGATCACCGACGCGTTCCTGCTGGCCGCCGCTCCGAACGAGCGTCAGGTGCTCGCCATCGTCGACGCCATCGAGGAGCGCCTGCTGGAGCTGCCGGAGAAGGCCAAGCCGGTGCGCCGCGAGGGCGAGCGGGGTGGCCGCTGGGTGCTGCTCGACTACGTCGACATCGTGGTCCACGTCCAGCACACCGAGGAGCGCGAGTTCTACGCGCTCGACCGGCTCTGGAAGGACTGCCCGCAGATCCCGTTCACCGATCGCGACCTGGCCGACTCGGCCGCCGGCACCGCCACCGCGGAATGACCCGCCTGATCATCTGGCGGCACGGCAACACCGACTGGAACGCCGCGAGCCGGGTCCAGGGTCAGACCGACGTGCCGCTCAACGACCTCGGCCGGGAGCAGGCCCGCGCCGCGGCGCCGGTGCTGGCCGCGCTGCGCCCGGACGCGATCGTCGCCAGCGACCTGCGCCGGGCCGCCGACACCGCCGCCGCGCTCGCGGCGCTGACCGGGCTGCCGGTCCGCTCCGACGCCCGGCTGCGCGAACGGCACTTCGGCCAGTGGCAGGGCCTCACCCTGACCGAGGTGGCCGAGCGGTTCCCCGACGAGTACGCCCGCTGGCGGGCCGGCGACCCCGACCCCGGCGCCGGCATCGAGCCCCTGGGCGACCTGGGCGCCCGGCTCGGCGCCGGGTTCCAGGACGCGGCCGACCTGGCCACCGGCGGCACCGTCGTGGTGACCACCCACGGCGGCGGCGCCCGGCAGGGCGTCGGGCACCTGCTCGGCTGGGACCACACGGTGCTGCGCAGCCTCGGCTCGCTGGCGAACTGCCACTGGACCGAGCTGCGCCACGACGACGTCCGGGGCTGGCACCTGCGCGCACACAACGTCGGCCTGATCACCCAGCCGGCGCTCACCGACGCGGTCTGACACCTCCGGCCCCGGCACGTCACAGCGCCATCGGCTAGCGTGCCGGTCATGCCCGTCGCGGTCGTCACCGACTCCACCGCCTACCTGCCCCCCGACCTGGTCCGCGCACGCGGGCTCACAGTCGTCCCGCTCACAGTCGTCCTCAACGGCGCGGAAGGGCTGGAGGGCGTCGAGACCTCCCCGGCCGACGCCACCCGCGCGCTGAGCGGCCGGCGGGTCTCGGTGAGCACGTCCCGGCCCGCGCCCGAACAGTTCGCGCAGGTCTACCGCGCGCTGCTCGCCGAGGGCGCCGACGGCGTGGTGTCGGTGCACCTGTCCGCCGAACTGTCCGGCACCGTCGAAGCCGCCCGGCTGGCCGCCGCCGAGGTCGGCGACGACCGCGTCACAGTCGTGGACAGCCGATCCACAGGCATGGGCCTCGGCTTCCCGGCGCTCGCCGCCGCCGCGGCCGCCGCGCGGGGCGCCGACCTGACCGGGGTACGCGACGCGGCGCTGGACGCGGTCGCCCGTACCACCATCTACTTCTACGTCGACACGCTGGAGTTCCTGCGCCGGGGCGGCCGGATCAACGCGGCCGAGGCGCTGCTCGGCACCGCCCTCTCAGTCAAGCCGATCATGCACATGCCGGACGGCGCGATCGTGGTCAAGGACAAGGTCCGTACCGCCAGCCGGGGCGTGGCACGTCTGGTCGACCTCGCAGTCGAAGCGGCAGGCGACGCCCCTGTGGACATCGCGGTGCACCACCTCGCCGCGCCGCAGCGGGCCGAGCAGTTGCTGGCGGCGCTGACCGAGCGGCTGGGCGACCGCCTGCGCGACACGTACGTCACCGAGGCCGGAGCCGTCGTCGCCGCCCACGCCGGACCCGGGTTGGCCTGCGTGGTGGTTCACCGCCGCACGCCCTAGGGTGGCCGGATGAGCCTGCTGTCGTACGTCGTCACCGGCGGCGGGCGCGGCGTC
The DNA here is from genome assembly GCF_001029515.1 of Micromonospora sp. RV43. Lineage (NCBI taxonomy): Bacteria > Bacillati > Actinomycetota > Actinomycetes > Micromonosporales > Micromonosporaceae > Micromonospora > Micromonospora sp. RV43. The sequence goes on from NZ_LEKG01000122.1 coordinate 19,288, forward strand.
GGGCGGGCCGTCGTCGAACGGCTGGCCGCCGACGGTGGCACAGTGGTCGTGGTCGAGCGGGACACCGGCGCGCTGGACTGGCTGGCCCGGCATCCGCTCGCCGACCGGCTGCACGCCGTGACCGGGGACGCCGGCGACGAGACGGTCACCGGCCGGGCCGCCGACCGCGCCGAGGCGTACGCGCCGCTGGCCGGCTGGGTCAACAACGCCGCCGTCTTCCGCGACGCCGACCTGCACCGTGCGCCCGCGGGCGAGGTCGTCGACCTGATCGCGCTCAACCTGCGCCCCGCCGTGGCCGGGGCCGCCACCGCCGTACGCCGGTTCCTTGCGGCTGGGACCGGCGGCGCGATCGTCAACGTCTCCTCCCACCAGGCCCGCCGGGCGGTGCCGGGCGCCCTGCCGTACGCCACCGCGAAGGCCGCGCTGGAGGGCCTGACCCGGGCGCTCGCCGTCGACTACGGTCCCCGCGGAATCCGCGCCAACGCGGTCGCGCTCGGCTCCATCCACACCGAACGGCACGCCGCCTACCTCGCCGGGCTCGACCCGGAGGAGGCGGCGCACGTCGACGCGGAGATGGCCCGTCTGCACCCGGCCGGCCGGATCGGGCGTACCGACGAGGTGGCCGAGGTGGTCGCGTTCCTGCTCTCCGACCGCGCCTCGTTCGTCAACGGCGCGACGGTGCCGGTCGACGGGGGACGGGCGGTGCTCGGGCTGGACCCGGAGGCACGTTGACGTGACCACGCCCGCCGCCGGCGATCCGTCACCCGGGCACACTTAGCAGAGTCGGGGCTTGATCGGGTGGCTGTCCACAGTGCCCGTGCTGTCCACAGGCGAGGACTCACCGGCCGATGCGGGTCGAGTGGTCGCCGTAGCGTCCCGAGCCGTGCCAGACGACGAGGAGACGACGGTACGGCGGCGGCTCGCCCGGCTGTTCGGGTTCACGGATGCCGCTGCTGTTCCGCCGATCCCCGCTGACAGCTTGGGCGAGTCGGGCAGGGCGGAGCGGTCCTCGCGGCGGCCGGGGCCGTCCCTGTCCGGGTCCGGCAGCGTGTCCGGGTCCGGCAGCGTGTCCGGTCTCGGCCGCGTCTCCGGGCCCGCTCGCGTGTCCGGTCTCGGGGAAGCCGGGCCGGTCTTCGGGGCCGGTGCCGGCGCCGGGCCCGCCCTCGGCGTCCCCTGGCCCGATCTCCGAGCTCGGCCCGGGCCTGCTACGGACGAGATCGAGCCGGTTCCCGGCCTGCGCCCCGGCTTTCCAGAGCACGACAGCGGGCGGGAGCATTCGTTCGGGACGGAGCCGGCCCCCGCCGATCCGGACGCCGACGGCATAGGCGACGTTCCGGCAACCGAGCGTGGGCTCGCGTCGCGGCTGCCCGGCCCCGGGGCGTTCGATCCCGGCCGCCGGGGCGTACGCGCGCTCGCGGCGGTGGCCGCAGTGGTGGTCGTGGCGGCTGCCGTCTGGGCGTGGCGCGCGCGTCCCAGCGCCGAGCCCGTCCAGCCGGTCGCGGCCTCCTCCGAGGCGCCGGTGAGTGCCACGACCGGCGCGGTTCCCGGAGCGCCGATGTCGGCGGGCTCACCCGGTCAGGTGGTCGTCGCGCTGGCCGGCAAGGTCCGGCGCCCCGGCCTCGTCCGCCTGCCGGCCGGCGCGCGGGTGGCCGACGCGATCGAGGCGGCGGGCGGTGCGCTGCCCGGCGTCGACGTGGCGCTGCTCAATCCCGCCCGCAAGGTCACGGACGGGGAGCTGATCCTGGTCGGCGTCACCGCCCCACCCGGGCAGGCCGCACCCGGCCCGGCGGCGGGCGGCGGTGCGCCGGGCGGCTCGGCGGCGCCCGCCGGCCCGGTCAACCTCAACACCGCGACGCTGGCCCAGCTCGACGCGCTACCGGGCGTCGGCCCGGTGCTCGCGCAGCGGATCCTCGACCACCGGGACCGCAACGGCGGGTTCCGGTCCGTGTCCGACCTGCGGCAGGTCGACGGCATCGGCGACGCCCGGTACGAGCAGCTCAAGGAACTGGTGACGGTGTGACCGCCCGACACGGACCGCGCCGGGCGCCGGATCGCCCCGGCCTCGCCGGTGAGAGCGTCCCGGATCGAGTGGGTGCTGCGGCGATCGGCGCGGAGCGGGTGCTGCCCGGCGCTGCGGCGGGTGGTGAGCGTGGCCGGGGCGTTTCCGCAGCCTCCGGCACCACCGACGGTAAGGCGCCGGACCGCGACGTGCCCGACCTGCGGCTGGCCGGACTGGCGGTGGCCGCGTGGCTCGCCGCGTTGGCCGGGCTGCACCTGAGTGTCCGGTCGACCGTGTGGGTGGCCGCTGTCGCCGCCGCGCTGGCTCTGCTCACGGGCCTGCACCTGGGCGGCGTGCTGGGCCGGCCGAGCGCGACTGCCCGCCGCTACGGCTGGATCGCGGTCGCCGTGCTGCTCGGTGTGCTCTGCGGCGCGGCGGCCACCGGCGCGCGGGTCGCGGTCCGCGACGCCGCCCCGATCCGCGCGCTCGTCACCGACCGCGCCCCGGTCACCGCCGAGCTGGTGCTGCGCGACGATCCCCGCCCGGTACGCGGCGCGCCCGGCCGGCAACCGATGCTGCTGGTCCGCGTGGATCTGATCCGGCTCGCCGGCCCCGGCGGTGCCCGCGTCACCGGCCCCGTACGCGCGCTGGTGCTCGCCACCGACCCGGCCTGGCGTCCACTGCTTCCCGGGCAGCGGGTCACCAGCCGGGGGAGGCTGGCCGCCCCGCGCGGCGGTGACCTGACCGCCGCCGTGCTCTCCACCGCCGACCCGCCCACGCTGCGCGGCGACGCGTCGTGGCCGCAACGAGCGGCAGGGGTGCTGCGGGCCGGGCTGCAACGGGCCTGCGAGCCGCTGCCCGATGCGCCGGGCGGGCTGCTGCCGGGTCTGGTGGTGGGCGACACCAGCCGGCTGCTGCCGGAGGTGGAGGAGGACTTCCGGGCCACCGGGATGACGCATCTCAACGCGGTGTCCGGCTCCAACGTGGCGATCGTCGTCGGAGCGGTGCTGCTGCTGGCCCGCTGGGCGCGCGCCGGCCCGCGTACCGCCGCCGTGCTCTGCGTCCTCGCGCTCGTCGGGTTCGTCATCCTGGTGCGGCCCTCGCCGAGCGTGGTGCGTGCCGCCGCGATGGGCGCGATCGGGCTCGCCGCGCTCGCCGCCGGGCGGTCCCGGTCGGCGCTGCCTGCGCTCGCCACCGCTGTCACCGGGCTGGTCCTGTACGACCCGGACCTCGCGGGCGACCCGGGTTTCGCGTTGTCGGTCTGCGCCACCGGGGGACTGCTGCTGCTCGCGCCGGGATGGCGGGACGCGTTGCGGCGCCGGGGCGTACCGGCCGGGCTCGCCGAGGCGCTCGCGGTGCCTGCCGCCGCGCAACTGGCCTGCGGCCCGGTGATCGCCGGACTGTCCGCGACGGTGAGTCTGGTGGCGGTACCGGCGAACCTGCTCGCGGTGCCGGCCGTCGCGCCGGCCACCGTACTCGGCGTGCTGGCGGCGGTGCTGTCGCCGCTGTGGCCGGGCGGCGCGGAGTTCCTCGCCTGGCTGGCGAGCTGGCCGGCGCGCTGGCTGGTGGCGGTGGCCGCGTACGGGGCGGACCTGCCGGCCGGGAACCTACCGTGGGCGGGTGG
>NZ_LEKG01000123.1:0-22836 GCF_001029515.1 Micromonospora sp. RV43
GGCCAGGGGATCTCGGGGGAGGGGTGGAAGGCGATGCCGGCTGTGGACCAGCGCGGGCCGTGTGCGGCCAGCCGGCTGCGGAACCGGGACCAGTCGTGCGTCTCGCGCGGTGACCAGCCGAGTTCGGCGACGGCGGGCAGGCGCGGGAAGAGCATGAACTCGACCTCGGCCGGCGTCGTGATCGACTCGGTCCACAGCGGCGCCTCCACACCCAGCACCGCCTCGGCCGGTACGCCCCGCACGTGGCTGCCCGGATCCCACTCGTACGCCCGGCGCACGTCGATCAGACCGGCCCAGTCGTGTCCGATCGGGGTGTCCGGGGCGTACTTCATGTCCAGGTACGCGTGGTTGCCGGGGGAGAGGATCAGCCGGGCGCCACGGCGTACCGCGTCGGCGGTCTCCGGGTCGTCACCGTTCGTGCCCCACCACTGCAGGACGCGCCCGTCGACGTGTGCGGCCGGGGCGAGCTGGTGCCAGCCGACGACGGTCTTGCCGGTGGCGGCCACCAGCCGCTGCGCCCGCTCCACGAAGGAGCGGTAGCTGTCGGCCGGCACCTTGAACGCCTCGTCGCCGCCGAGGTGCAGCCACGGCCCGGGCGTCGACGCGGCCACCTCGCCGACCACGTCCGCGACGAAGGCGTACGTCCGCTCGTCGGCGGGGTCGACGAAGCTGAAGCCGACCTCGGTGCCGGTGTACGGCGGTGGCGCGATCTTGCCGGGCGCCAGTTCGGGGTACGCGACGAGCGCCGCGTTGGTGTGGCCCGGCAGGTCGATCTCGGGCACCACTGTGACGTGGCGGCGGGCGGCGTACGCGACGATGCGGCGGTAGTCGTCACGTGTGTACCAGCCGCCGGGGCCGCCGCCGACCGCTGTCGTGCCGCCGACCTCGGCGAGCCGTGGCCAGGAGTCGACGGCGATCCGCCAGCCCTGGTCGTCGGTGAGGTGCAGGTGCAGGTGGTTGAGCTTGTAGCGGGCCAGGTGGTCGACCACCCGCAGCACGTCCTCGACCGCGAAGAAGTGGCGGGCGACGTCGAGCATCGCGCCCCGGTAGGGGAAGCGCGGCCGGTCGACGATCGTGCCGCCGGGTACCGCCCAGCGCGCGGCGACGGCGGTCGGGCTCTCGATCGGCGCGGGTAGCAGCTGCCGCAGCGTCTGCGCGCCGTGGAACAGCCCGGCCGGGGTGGCGGCGGTGATCCGGACGCCGCCGGTGGTCACGTCGAGGCGGTAGCCCTCGTCCCCGAGCCGCGCGTCGTCCGGCTCGCCGGGCCGGGCGGGAACCGCCGCGGACAGCGTGAGCGTCAGCGGGCCGTCCTCGCCGGTGTCGGCGACCGGGAGCGGGAAGCCGGTGGCCGGGCGCAGCCAGCCGGCGAGCTGCTCGGCCACGTCCCGCCCGGCGGGGCTGACCCGCAGCACCGCGTCCGCGCTCAGCGTGAAGTCACCGGCCGGGTCCGGGCGCACGTGCTCGGGCGCCGGCACCACGTCGCCGAGCCGGACCGGCGCCGGTCCGGCGAGCGCCTCGGCGGCCCGGCCCGCGGCGTCGCGGGCCAGCTCGGCTGCGGGTGCCGGCACACCGGGCAGCGGCACAGCCGGTACGTCGATGGAAGGGCTGGTGGGACGGGTGTCGGTCGGCTCCGGCCCGGTCTCCGGGGCGGCGGGGTTGGTCGGCACGGCGACGGCTCCGAGGGTGTATTCGCGCGGGATATGGCAAAGGTCAGGTTCCGCGAGATGCAGTGACGTCAAGAGTACGAGGGGGATCGGAATTGCGTGATCGTGCTCGTGGAAGCGTTCCCAAAAACCCGTACGAACGCGGATTGTGGTGACCGTTGTGCCGAAAGTCACCGAACGCTCCCAGGTTTCTCGAAACTCGCCTAGCCTTCGCCCCACCGACGCTGACGAGCCGGGATTACCGGTGGTCACTACCGGGGTATGTCCGAACTGAACCTTCGTTAAGTGTCAATGGCGCGCGTGGGAGGCTCTGGTGGCAGCGCACGATCCGGTCGAGCAGAAGTACGTCTACGACTTCGCCGAGGGCAACAAGGATCTCAAGGATCTGCTCGGCGGCAAGGGGGCCAACCTGGCCGAGATGACGAATCTCGGCCTGCCGGTTCCGCCCGGCTTCACGATCACCACCGAGGCCTGCAAGGCGTACCTGACGACCGGGCGCGAGCCGGACGGCCTGGCCGCCCAGATCGAGGCGCACCTGGAGTCCCTGGAGCGCGAGATGGGCCGGCGCCTCGGCGACCCGGACGACCCGCTGCTGGTCTCGGTGCGCTCCGGCGCCAAGTTCTCCATGCCGGGCATGATGGAGACGGTTCTCAACGTCGGCCTCAACGACCGCAGCGTGGTCGGCCTGAGCAACCAGGCGGGCGGGAACGACCGGTTCGCCTGGGACTCGTACCGCCGGCTGATCCAGATGTTCGGCAAGACCGTCTGCGAGGTGCCGGGCGAGGAGTTCGAGCACGCGCTCGACGAGATCAAGCGCGCCAAGGGCACGCACAACGACCTCGACCTGGACGCCGACGACCTGCGCGGGCTTGTCGACGCGTACAAGCAGATCTTCGCGAAGCACACCGGCCGCGAGTTCCCGCAGGAGCCGCGCGAGCAGCTCGACCTCGCCATCCGCGCGGTCTTCGACTCGTGGAACGCGGAGCGGGCGATCCTCTACCGCCGCCAGGAGCGCATCCCGGCCGACCTGGGCACCGCCGTCAACGTGGTGACGATGGTGTTCGGCAACCTCGGTCCCGACTCCGGTACCGGCGTCGCGTTCACCCGCGACCCGGGCAGCGGCGCGCAGGGCATCTACGGCGACTACCTCGCCAACGCCCAGGGCGAGGACGTGGTCGCCGGCATCCGCAACACGGTGCCGTTGCAGGAGCTGGAGCAGCTCGACAAGACCTCCTACGACCAGCTGCTCGGCATCATGGCCCGGCTGGAGGAGCACTACAAGGACCTCTGCGACATCGAGTTCACCATCGAGCGCGGCAAGCTCTGGATGCTCCAGACCCGCGTCGGCAAGCGCACCGCCGCCGCCGCGTTCGTCATCGCCGGGCAGCTCGTCGACGAGGGTCTGATCGACCTGGACGAGGCGCTGCACCGGGTCAACGGCGCGCAGCTCGCCCAGTTGATGTTCCCGCGCTTCCAGCTCGACCACGAGTTCGAGCCGGTGGCCAAGGGCATCGGCGCCTCCCCGGGTGCCGCGTCCGGCAAGGTCGTCTTCACCTCGGCCCGGGCGGTCGAGCTGGCCGCCGAGGGGGAGTCGGTGATCCTGGTCCGCCGGGAAACCAACCCGGACGACCTCAACGGCATGATCGCCGCCAAGGGCATCCTCACCTCCCGGGGCGGCAAGACCAGCCACGCCGCCGTGGTGGCCCGCGGCATGGGTAAGACCTGCGTCTCCGGCGCCGACGAGCTGGAAGTGAACGTGCCGGCGAAGAAGTTCACTGTGGGCGACCACGTGGTGAACGAGGGCGACGTGGTCTCGATCGACGGCACCACCGGCAAGGTCTACCTCGGCGAGGTGCCGGTCATGCCGTCCGAGGTGGTGCAGTACTTCGAGGGCGAACTCGACCCGGAGAACACCGACGACGCGCTGGTCCGCTCCGTACACCGGATCATGACGCACGCCGACGCCGCGCGGCGGCTGCGGGTACGCACGAACGCCGACACCGGCGCGGACGCGGCCCGGGCGCGGCGCTTCGGCGCCGAGGGCATCGGCCTGTGCCGCACCGAGCACATGTTCCTCGGCGACCGGCGCGAGCTGGTCGAGCGGCTCATCCTGGCCTCCGGCGAGCAGGAGCGGGAGGACGCGCTCGCCGCGCTGCTGCCGCTGCAGCGGGCCGACTTCATCGAGATCTTCCGCGAGATGGACGGCCTGCCGGTCACCGTGCGGCTGATCGACCCGCCGCTGCACGAGTTCCTGCCCCCGCTGGAACAGCTCGCGGTCAACGTCGCGGTGGCACAGGAGCGCGGCGAGGACGTGGCCAAGGAGGAGGCGCTGCTCGCCGCCGTGCGGCGGATGCACGAGGAGAACCCGATGCTGGGCCTGCGCGGCGTCCGGCTCGGCCTGGTCATCCCCGGCCTGTTCGCCATGCAGGTCCGCGCGATCGCGGAGGCCGCCGTCGCGGTCGTCCGCGACGGCGGCAAGGCCTGCCCGGAGATCATGGTGCCGCTGGTCGGGGCCGTGCAGGAGCTGGAGACGGTACGCGCCGAGGCCGAGCGGATCATCGCCGAGGTGGTCGGGGACAGCGGCGTCGAGGTGCTGATCGGCACGATGATCGAGGTGCCCCGGGCGGCGCTGACCGCCGGGCAGATCGCCGAGGCGGCCGAGTTCTTCTCCTTCGGCACCAACGACCTGACCCAGATGGGCTGGGGCTTCTCCCGCGACGACGTGGAGGGCGCGTTCTTCTGGCGCTACCTGGAGCTGGGCATCTTCGGTATCTCGCCGTTCGAGTCGATCGACACCGACGGCGTCGGCCGGCTGGTGCGCATCGCCGCCGAGGAGGGCCGGGCGGCCCGTCCGGGCCTGAAGCTCGGCGTCTGCGGCGAGCACGGCGGCGACCCGGACTCGGTGCACTTCTTCCACGAGGTCGGCCTGGACTACGTCTCCTGCTCGCCGTTCCGGGTGCCGGTGGCCCGGCTGGAGGCAGGCCGCGCGTCGATCACCACCACCGGTTCGGACTCCCGCTGACGCGGCGCGGGGCCGCCGGTGCTCGCCGGCGGCCCCGCGTACGCCCGGCGCGCCTTTCCGGCCTCCTCGGCGTAGCCTGAGCTTCCGCCACGTGTCGATCAGGAGGGGTGGCCGCATGACCGCCGTCTGGGAGAACCTGACCATCGACGCCCGGGATCCGTCCCGGCTCGCCAGTTGGTGGGCGGAGGCCCTCGGCTATCAGGTGATCACCGACAAGCCGGACGAGGTGGAGATCCGCCGGACCCCCGACACGACGCCCGGTCTCGTCTTCGTCCCGGTCTCCGGGCCGAAGGAGGGGAAGAACCGGCTGCACATCGACCTGCGCCCGGCCGACATGGAGGCCGAGGTGGAGCGCCTCGTCGACATGGGCGCCCGGCACGTCGACATCGGCCAGGGAGACGTGGAGTGGACGGTGCTCGCCGACCCGGAGGGCAACGAGTTCTGCGTTCTCCGGGAGCGCGAGGAGTGAGCCGGTCTTGCGAGCCCCGCAGTCGCGACCCTCTGCCAGTCCGGGAGAAATGAGCGACGCGGCGCGGCTGGTCGACGAGGCGCCCAAGGACACCGGGTACGGCCGGTCGCCGTTCGAGCGGGACCGCGCCCGCGTGCTGCACTCGGCGGCGTTCCGCCGGCTCGCCGCGAAGACCCAGGTGCACACCGCCGGGACGAACGACTTCCTGCGTACCCGGCTGACCCACTCGCTGGAGGTCGCGCAGATCGCCCGCGAGATGGGCGCCCGGCTGGGCTGCGACCCGGACGTGGTGGACACCGCCGGGCTGGCGCACGACCTGGGCCACCCGCCGTTCGGGCACAACGGCGAGTACGCCCTGGACGAGCTGGCCGCCGACTGCGGCGGCTTCGAGGGCAACGCGCAGACGCTGCGGGTGCTCACCCGGCTGGAGGCGAAGGTGCTCGCCCCGGACGGGCGCTCGGCCGGGCTGAACCTGACCCGGGCCGCGCTGGACGCGGTGAGCAAGTACCCGTGGCCGCGCCGCCTCGGCGAGCGCAAGTTCGGCGTGTACGCCGACGACCGCCCGGTCTTCGACTGGCTGCGCGAAGGCGCCCCGCCGGGCGACCGGCGCTGCCTGGAGGCCCAGGTGATGGACTGGGCCGACGACGTGGCGTACTCGGTGCACGACGTCGAGGACGGCATCCACGGCGGGTACGTCGACCTGCGCCCGCTGTTGGCCGACGCGGACGAGCGGCGGGCGCTCTGCGCCGACGTGGCCGCCGCCTACTCGGGTGAGGCGCCGGAGGATCTGGGCGAGGTGCTCGCCGGCCTGCTGGCCGATCCGGTGCTCGCCCCGCTTGCCGCGTACGACGGCAGCCACCGCGCGCTCGCCGCGTTGAAGGCCACCACGAGCGTGCTCACCGGCCGGTTCGTCGCCGGCGTGGTGGCCGCGACCGAGCAGCGCCACGGTCCCGGCCCGCACCGCCGCTACGACGCCGACCTGGAGGTGCCGCGCCGGATCCGGGCGCAGTGCGCGCTGCTCAAGGGCATCGCGCTGCGGTACGTGATGCGCCGCCCCGGCGCCGGGGACCGCTACGCGCGGCAGCGCGACGTCCTGACCGGGCTGGTCGCGGCGCTGCTGGACCGGGCGCCGGATGCGCTCGACCCGGTGTTCGCGCCGCTGTGGCGTGACGCGGCGGACGACGCCGCGCGGCTGCGCGTGGTGATCGACCAGGTCGCCTCGCTCACCGATCCGGCCGCGCTGGCCTGGCACGCCCGGTTGGTGTCGCCGAGCTGACCGCATCGTGCCCGGGGCGAGCCATCGAACTTAGGCTAGCCTAAGCGCATGACGGATCGCCCGAAGAAGCTCACCGCCGCCACGGTCGTCCGGACCACGCGGCCCACCCCACACCTGATCCGCCTGGTCCTGGGCGGCGCCGAGCTGGCCGGGCTGCCGGTGGGCGCGTACACCGACCACTACGTGAAGTTCGTCTTCCCGCCGGCCGGGGTGACCTACCCGGACCCGGTCGACCTGGCCACGATCAAGCGGGAGTTCCCGGCGGAGCAGTGGCCGCGCCTGCGCGCGTACACGATCAGGGCCTGGGACGCCGCGGCCGGTGAGATGACTGTCGACGTGGTGCACCACGGCGACGAGGGTCTGGCCGGGCCGTGGGCGGCGGCGCTGCGTCCCGGCGACCGGGTGTTGTTCACCGGGCCGGGCGGCGCGTACGCGCCGGACCCGGCTGCCGACTGGCACCTGCTGGCGGGCGACGAGAGCGCGCTGCCGGCCATCGCCGCCGCCCTGGAACGGCTGCCGGTGGGCGCGCCCGCGAAGGTGTACGTCGAGGTCGGCGGCCCGGCCGACGAGCTGCCCCTGACCAGCGCGGGTGAGGTCGAGGTGTGCTGGTTGCACCGCGACGGGCGTCCGTGCGGCGAGCCGCTGGTCGAGGCGGTCCGGGCGCTGGCGTTCCCGCCCGGCCGGGTGCACGCGTTCGTGCACGGTGAGGCCGGGGCGATGAAGGAGCTGCGGCGGCTGCTGCGCGTCGAGCGCGGCGTGCCCCGGGGCGACCTGTCCATCTCCGGCTACTGGCGGCGTGGCATGGACGACGAGGGCTGGCGGTCCACCAAGCCGGCCTGGAACGCCGCAGTGGAGGCCGAGGAGGCCGCCGCCGTCGTGTCCTGACGCGGTTCCTGCGGCGTTCCGGCCCTACGGTGCGGCCGGCCCGCCGACGATGGAGGCATGACGGGACAATCGGGGCAGCGGTCCGCTACCCAGCAGGTCGACCGGGTGGTGCTCGGCGCCGGGGTCGCCGGTGTGCTCGCGGTGGTGCTGTGGGGCGTGTTCGCCCGGGGTTCACTGGCCCGTTTCGGCGAGTCCGGCCTGGCCTGGACCGTGAGCACGTTCGGCTGGTTCTTCGTGGTCGCGGCCGACGCCTTCCTGGTGCTGGCGGTGGTCGTGGCCGTCTCCCGGTTCGGCCGGATCCGGCTGGGCGCCGACGACGACGAGCCGGAGTTCGACACGCTGGCCTGGGTCGCCATGATGTTCAGCGCCGGCATGGGCATCGGCCTGGTGTTCTTCGCCGTCGCCGAACCGATCCAGCACTACGCGACGCCGCCCCCGGCCTCCGGCGTCGAGCCGCAGACCGGCGCCGCCGCCTCGGCGGCCATGCAGTACACGCTCTTCCACTGGACACTGCACCCGTGGGGCATCTACGCGATCGCGGCGCTGGCGCTGGCGTACTCGACGTTCCGCAAGGGGCGGGGCAACCGGATCTCGTCCGCGTTCGCGCCGCTGCTCGGCGACCGGACCGACGGCCCGCTAGGCCGCGCGATCGACCTGCTCGCCGTCTTCGCCACCGTGTTCGGCTCCGCGACCAGTCTCGGGCTGGGCGCGCTCCAGGTGGCGGCCGGCCTCGACCTGGTGGCCGGGGTACCGGACGGCCGGACCGTCGAGTTGACGATCATCGGCGCGCTGACGCTCGCCTTCGTCGTGTCCGCCTTCTCCGGACTGCACCGGGGCGTCAAGTGGCTGTCCACCACGAACGTGCTGATCGCCGTCGTGCTGATGCTGTTCGTGTTCGTGGTCGGTCCGACCGTCTACACGCTGGAGGTGCTGCCGGCCTCGGTCGGTGACTATCTGAGCGGCCTGGTGCGCATGTCGACGCGTACCGGGGCGTTCTCCGATCCGGCCTGGCTGGGCTCGTGGACGATCTTCTACTGGGCGTGGTGGATCTCCTGGGCGCCGTTCGTGGGCACGTTCATCGCCCGCATCTCGCGCGGCCGTACGGTCCGCCAGTTCCTGATCGGGGTGCTGCTGATACCCAGCGGCGCGAGCACCGTGTGGTTCGCGGTGATGGGCGGGACCGCCCTGCGTACGCAGACCACCGGCACCCGAGATCTGGTGGCGGACGTGGACGCCGGTTCGGAGCAGGCGCTGTTCGGGCTGCTCGAGGCGCTGCCGCTGGCCACGCTGACGAGCGTGCTCGCCATGGTGCTGATCGCGCTCTACTTCGTCACCAGCGCGGACTCGGCGTCGCTGGTGCTCGGCTCGCTCAGCTCGCGCGGCGCGCTGCGGCCGCACCGCTCGGTAGTGGTGCTCTGGGGCGTGCTGATCGGCGCGGTCGCGGCGGCGTTGCTGCTGGCCGGTGGCCTGGCCGCGTTGCAACAGGCGACCATCCTGGTCGCGTTGCCGTTCGTCGTGGTGATGCTGGGCCTGGCCGTCGCGGTGCTCCGGGACATGGCCGCCGACCCGATGCTGCGCGCCGGGCCCCGGCCCCGCCGCTCCGGCCTGGCCGCCGCGGTCCGTGCGGCCCGGTCGTACGAGGAGGAGGAGCCGGCCCCCGTCACGCGCTGGTTCCACCGCCCTCGCCGTTGAGTGGGGGTACCTCGTTTCGTAGCAGGAGTGCTACATTCCGGGGCATGACTGCGGTCGAACTCCCGGGGACCGTCGCGTCCCCCCGACCTCCCGACGAGGATCTCGTCCTCGACGTGCGGGATCTGCGTATGCGCTACGGCGCCGTCGACGTGCTGCACGGCGTCGACCTGACCGCCCGGCGGGGCGAGGTGGTGGCGCTGCTCGGGCCCAACGGCGCGGGCAAGACGACCACCATCGAGATCCTCGAAGGCTTCCGGCTGCCCTCGGCCGGCACGGTGCGCGTGCTCGGCACCGACCCGGCCCGCGGCGACGAACGGTGGCGCGCGCGGCTCGGCGTGGTGCTCCAGTCCTGGCGCGACCACGGCAAGTGGCGGGTGCGGGAGCTGCTCGCACACCTCGGCGACTTCTACGCGCCGTACGCCACCGACCGGATCCCGCGCCCGTGGCCGGTCGACGAGCTGCTGGAGACCGTGGGCCTGAGCGCGCACGCCGGCAGCCGGGTGGCCCGGCTCTCCGGTGGTCAGCGCCGCCGGCTCGACGTCGCTGTCGGCATCGTCGGCCGCCCCGAACTGCTGTTCCTGGACGAGCCCACAGTCGGGTTCGACCCGGCCGCCCGGCGCGAGTTCCACGAGCTGGTGCACCGCCTGGCCGACCTGGACGAGACCACCATCGTGCTGACCACGCACGACCTGGCCGAGGCGGAGAAGCTGGCCGACCGCATCCTCATCCTGGCCGGCGGCCGGATCATCGCCGAGGGGTCGCCCGACCAGCTCGCCCGGCGCGTCGCGGGGGACGCCGAGGTGCGCTGGACCCGCGACGGCGAGCGGTACGTGCACGCCACCGGCGACGCCACCGCGTTCCTGCGCGACCTGCTCCGCGAGCACGGCGACCGGATACGCGAGCTGGAGGTGCGCCGGGCCAGCCTGGAGGACGCGTACCTGGCGCTGGTGCACGAGGAGGAGACCGGCATCCGTACCGGCCGGGCCGAGCGGGTGTGGCAGCAGGAGGCGAACCGATGAACCCGACCACCAACGCGCTGCGGGCCGGGCTGCGGCGCGGCGTGATCGAGCTGCGCGCCACGTTCACCAACGGCCAGGATCTCTGGACCTACTTCTTCCCCACAGTGGTGCTGCTGGTCGCCGTGTTCTGGATGCGCGGCTCGACGGTGCCCGGCACCGACTTCTCCCTCGGCGCCCGTACGCTGCCCAGCGCGCTCGGCATGGGCCTGCTCTTCGGCGGCCTGCTCGGGCTGGCCAACCAGCTCGTCATCGACCGGGAGGACGGCACGCTGCTGCGCGCCAAGGCCATCCCGGACGGCATGCTCGGCTACCTGGTCGGCAAGATCGTGCTGGTGTCGGCGGTCGCGCTGATCGGCGTCGTCATCCAGCTCACGCCCGGCCTGTTCTTCCTCGACGGGCTGCGGCTCGGCGACCCCGGCGCCTGGCTCACGCTGGCCTGGGTGGTGCCGCTCGGGCTGGTGGCGACGCTGCCGCTGGGCGCGGTGATCGGCTCGCTGGTCGAGAACCCGCGCAACATGGGCCTGGTGGTGATGCCGATCTTCGGTCTCATCGCGTTGTCCGGCATCTTCTACCCGATCAACGGCCTGCCCGGCTGGCTCCAGGGCGTCGCCCAGGTCTTCCCGCTCTACTGGCTAGGCTTGGGCATGCGCTCGGCGCTGCTCCCGGGCGACCTGGCGGCTGTCGAACTCGGCGGCTCCTGGCGGCACCTGGAGACGGTCGGCGTGCTCGGAGCCTGGGCGGTGCTCGGGCTCGTGCTGGCCCCGGTGGTGCTGCGCCGGATGGCCCGCCGGGAGTCCGGCTCGCGGGTCGCGGCCCGGCGGGAACGGGCCATGCAGCGGGTCGGATGAGAGGGCGTCGATGAGCGAGACCGTGCACAACCGGATCGCGGTGCTGCGCGCCGAACGGGGCATCTCCCGCCGGCAACTGGCCGACGCGCTCGGTGTGCACTACCAGACCGTCGGTTACCTGGAGCGCGGCGAGTTCCGGCCCAGCCTGCACCTGGCGCTGCGCATCGCCGCGTACTTCGAGGTGCCGGTCGAGGTGGTCTTCTCCATCGAGCCGTTCCCGCGCATCGGCGATCCCGCGGCGGCCCGCTCGGCCTGAGCCGGCGGGGACGGGCGTGGCCGGCCGCACGCCCGTCCCCCCGGCCGCCGCAACGTCGGTCCGGCAGGGCAGGATGTACGCCGAGGGGGTGGCGGTCATGGCGGGGCGGATCCGGGACGAGGACATCGCGCTCGTCCGCGAGCGCACCGCCATCGCGGACGTCATCTCCGAGGTGGTGACGCTCAAGTCGGCCGGCGGCGGCAACCTCAAGGGGCTCTGCCCGTTCCACGACGAGAAGAGCCCGTCGTTCAACGTCTCGCCCGCCCGCAACGTGTTCTACTGCTTCGGCTGCGGGGTCGGCGGCGACGCGATCAAGTTCCTGATGGACGCCGAGCACCTCAGCTTCGTCGAGTCCGTCGAGCGGCTCGCCGCCCGCGCCGGCATCCAGTTGCGCTACGTCGAGGACGACCGGTCCACGCCGCGTACCCGCCCGCAGCAGGGGCAGCGGCAGCGTCTGGTGGCCGCGCACGCCGCCGCCGTCGAGTTCTACCGGGCCCAGCTCACCACCGCCGGCGCGCGCCCGGCCCGCGAGTTCCTCGCCGGGCGCGGCTTCGACCGGGCCGCCGCCGAGCGGTACGGCTGCGGCTTCGCCCCCGACGGGTGGGACCTGCTCACCAAGCACCTGCGCCAGCAGGGCTTCACCCACGACGAGCTGGTCACCGGCGGCCTGTCCCGCCCGGCCCGCTCCGGCTCGCTGATCGACCGGTTCCGCCGCCGCCTGATGTGGCCCATCCGGGACATCACCGGCGACGTGATCGGCTTCGGCGCCCGCAAGCTCTTCGACGACGACGACGGCCCGAAATACCTCAACACCCCCGAGACGCCGATCTACAAGAAGTCGCACGTGCTCTACGGCATCGACCAGGCCAAGCGGGAGATCGCCAAGCAGGGCAAGGTGGTGGTGGTCGAGGGCTACACCGACGTGATGGCCTGCCACCTCGCCGACGTGCCGACAGCGGTCGCGACCTGCGGCACGGCGTTCGGCGGCGACCACATCTCGGTGCTGCGCCGGGTGCTGTTCGACAGCGACGAACGGGCGGGGGAGATCATCTTCACGTTCGACGGCGACGCGGCCGGGCAGAAGGCGGCGCTGCGCGCCTTCGAGGACGACCAGCGCTTCGTCGGGCGTACCTTCATCGCGGTCAGCCCCGACAACATGGACCCGTGCGAGCTGCGCCTGGCAAAGGGCGACCTGGCCGTGCGTGACCTGGTGGCCCGCCGTGAGCCGCTCGTCGACTTCGCCCTCCGGCACATTGTGAGTCGTTACGACCTGGACACCGTTGATGGGCGTATCGAAGCTATGCATCGTGCCGCTCCCCTCGTTGCCATGGTTAAGGACCGCGAGAAGAGAGAAGGCTACGGCCGTAGGCTCGCTGAAGACCTACTAGGCATGGAGATCGATGTGGTGCAGCGCGCTGTGCGTGCTGCAAGCTCTCCGACTGCCGCCAAGGGCTCAACGCCCGTTGCCAAGTCAACTGCAACTGGCCCTGTTGTTGACAGCCCTCAGGCTAGAGTGGAGCGTGAGGCGTTGAAACTCGCACTTCAGGAGCCCGCCCTGGCTGGGCCGATGTTCGACGCGGTAGAGGCATCCGAGTATCGCGACCCCATTCATTCCTCAGTGCGCACCGCAATTGCGGCAGCTGGCGGCGCCTCCTCTGCGGCGAGCGGCGCCGTATGGATAGAGAAGGTCCGGGACTTGTGTGAGGATCTGGCGGGACAAGCCCTCGTGAGCGAACTTTCGGTCGAACCGCTTCGTTTGGATGGTCCACCGGACCCTCGTTACGTAGCAATCCAGCTCGCACGCCTGCAGCGTGGATCAGTCACTGCCCGAATCCGGGAGGTCAAGTCGAAGCTCCAACGTGTCAACCCGGTCAATAACAAGGACGAGTACTTCGCGTTGTTCGGAGAGCTGCTATCGCTTGAGCAACATGCGCGTGCGCTCGGCCAGCAAGCTGCCGGAGAGCTGTGATGGGTCTGTTCAACCGCCGGCCGAAACTGCCCTCGGCCGACCGGCCGCCGCTGGCCGCCGACGAGCGCGTGCTCGCCTGGGCCGCCGCCGGCACCGGCGAGGGCGGCAACGACGGCGTGCTGGTCGCCAGCAACCGCGGGCTCTGGCTGCCCGGCCGGGTGGATCGCCTCGGCTGGCACGACATCCTCAAGGCGGTCTGGTCCGGCCGCGAGCTGACAGTCACCCCGGCCGAGCCGGTCGCCGAGCGCGACGGCTACCTGGTGGTCGCGGACGGTCTTCCCGAGACGTACCTGCTCGTCGACCCGGGCGACCTGCCGCACCAGGTCCGGGCCCGGGTCACCGGCTCGGTGGCGTACACCTCGCACCACGAGGTGCCCGGCGGCTCCGGGCGGGTCGCGGCCCGGCGGGTGCCCGGGGTCGACGGCCTGACCTGGACGGTCCGCTACGACCCGGGGACGCCGACCGACGACCAGGCGGTGACCGACGAGACCGCCCGGCTGGTCGCGGCGGCGCGGGCCGCCACCACCCCCGCCGACGCCTGACACCTACACCTTGAGGACGTCGACCTCGTAGAGCGGGATGGAAGCGTCGCGCGTGGCCAGGGTCAGATTCTCCGTGATCGCCTGAGCCACCAGCATGCGGTCGAAGGGGTCACGGTGATGCGGCGGCAGGCGGCCCGCGGTGATGGCGTGGTCGTGGGTCACCGGTAGTTCACGGAAACCCATGTCGCGTACCCGTTCGGCCAGATCGGGCGGGCCGGAGAGCTTCCCCGCCTGCTGCTTGATGGTGATCTCCCAGAGGCTGACCGGGGAGAGGAAGACATCTGGGTCGTGGCGTAGCCGGTCGAGGAACTCGACACCGAGGGTGGCGTCGCCGGTGATGGCCCAGAGCGCGACGTGGGTGTCCAGCAGCAGGGTCATGCGCCGATTCCGAAGTCGGCGGCGATCTCGGCGTTGGTCTGTGGCGAGTCCCAGTCACCGGAGAGGTCCACCTGCCCGGCGAGGGAGCCGACCGCCGTGCGGTTGGCGCGGCGCACGAGCGGCACGACCTTCGCCACGGGGGTGCCCGCCCGGTCGATGATGATTTCTTCGCCGCGCTCCACCCGCTCGATGATGCGCGACAGGTGGGTCTTGGCGTCATGCATGTTGTAGTGCGCAGCCTCAGCGGACACAGCGCGACCTCCTCGGTTAGCTAAGTACTTAGTTTAGGCATATGGGCGCCCGGCGGCGGCCGGATAATCCGGTCGAGTGGCTGCGGACCGGCTGTTAGCGTCGCGGGATGTTCGCCACCGAGCGCGTCCGCCTGCGCCCGCCCACCCCTGACGACGCGCCGGACCTGTTCCGCCTGAAGAGCGATCCGGAGCTGCACCTGATCACCGACGACGGGCCGTTCCTGCCGTACCACGTCGGCCAGGTCCGGGCCCGGCTGGAGAAGCGCGCCGGCGAGCAGCCGGACGCCGGCGCCGCGGTGTCGCTGCTGGCCGAGACCGTCGCCGACGGCACGTTCCTCGGCACCGGCGTGCTGTGGGGGATCGACACGTTCAGCAGGCTCGCCCATCTCGGCATCACGCTGCTGCCCGAGGCTCGCGGCCAGGGCTACGGGACCGAGGTGATCCGGCTGCTCTGCCGGTACGGCTTCCGCAACCGCAACCTGCGCCGCCTGGAGATCGAGGCGCTCGCCGCCAACACGGCCATGCGGCGTACCGCCGAGAGATGCGGTTTCGTCCACGAGGGCACCCAGCGGGAGCGCGGGTACGACGGCGACGGCTTCGGAGACATGGTGATCTACGGCCTGCTGCGGCGCGACTGGACGCCGTAGCAGGCGCCGCGCCTTCCCGGCGCGGCGGTGCCGGGGCGGCGCGGTCCTGCGCTCAGCCGGTGCGGTAGAACCGCTGCGCGCCCGGGTGCAACGGGATCGGCCGGGTCGCCGCGCCGCTGGACCGGTTGAAGTTCGCCGCCTCCGGGTGCACCTGGATCAGCTCGCCCTGCCAGGTGAACAGCACCCGGGTCAGGTCGTACGCGAGCTGCTCCGGCATGTCCGCCGCCACCAGGATCACGTTCGCCACGGTGATGGTCGGTGTCGGCTCGGGCGTGCCGTAGACCTCCTTCGGCAGCGTCGCCGTGGTGTAGACCGCGCCGAAGCGGGCGCTCAACGGCTCGATCAGCTCGTCGAGCGGCAGCAGCCGGAACGTGCCGGGCGCGGAGGAGAGCAGATCCTTGACGCCGGGTGTGGGCAGGCCACCGGAGAAGAACATGGCGTCCAGGCCCTTGGCGCGCATCCGCTTGACCGTCTCCGGCAGCGACAGGTTGAACCGCTGGATGTCCCGGTTCGGGTCGATGCCACCGGCGGTGAGCAGGCGCCCGGCGATGATGTCGGTGCCGGACTTCGGCGAACCGGTGGAGATGCGCTTGCCGCGCAGGTCGGCGAAGCTGCCGATCTTGCCGTCGGCGCGGACGATCACGTGCGTGTAGTTGCTGTAGACCCGGGCCAGCGCGCGTACCGGCTGCGGCTGCTTGTCGAACGCCCCGCGCCCGTCGACCGCGTCCGCCGCCGTGTCGGCCAGGCTGAACGCGATCTCCATGTCGCCGCTCGCGACCCGGGTGATGTTCTCCACCGACGCGCCGGTCGGCTCCGCCCGCGCCTCGTACCCGGGCAGGTGGCGGGTGATCAGGTCGGCGTACCCGCCGCCGAGCTGGTAGTACACGCCTGTGGTGTTGCCGGTGGCCAGGAAGATCCGCCCGCCGTGCCACGCCTCCGGGGTGGAGTCCTCGGCCGCGCAGCCGACCACCAGCACCGCCGTCATCAGCGCGGCCAGCAGCCGCAGCGGGCGGCCGGTCACCGTCGCACCGCCGGTTCCAGCGCCTCCGCCACCCGCTGCACGAGCGTCGCCGTCTCGTAGCCGATCTGCCCCAGGTCGCAGCCGGGCGCGGCCAGCACGCCGAGCAGCGCCCGCTCACCCACGGCCATCACCAGCATCACCCCGCCGTCCATGTCCACGATCTGCTGACGTACCCGGCCGGCGGACATCAGCCGGGCCGCGCCCACTGTCAGGCTCGCCAGCCCGCTGATCACCGCCGCGAGCTGGTCGACCTGGTCGGGGGCGAGGTCGGGTGAGGACGCCAGCCGCAGCCCGTCCTCGGAGACCGCGAGCGCGTGCGAGACGTCCGGCACCTGCTCGGCGAAGTTCGCCAGCAGCCAGTCCAGGCCGGCGGAGGACGGTGAGGTCATGGTCTTCTCCCGTTGGGTGTGGTGTTCGGGGCACGGCGGGTCGCGCTGGCCACCCCCTCGGCGAGGGCGGACAGCCGGGCGCGTACCACTTCGGGGTCGAGCAGGTCGATCGCCGGCGGCGGCGCGGTGGTGTCCGGCATCGGCTCGGGCAGGTGGCCGCCCACCTGCCGCCGTGGCAGCCCGGCGGCGGTGGTCGGGACGGGCGTCGGCGGCACGCTCACCGGCCGGATCCGCGCCGCGCTCGGCGCCAGCAGCGCGCCACCGGGCGTGCGGACGGCGGCGACGCCGCGTACCGGGCCGACGGTCGTGGCGCTGGTGACGAGACTGCGGCCACCGGCCGGCCCGGACTTGAACCAGGCCGCGGCGCGCTGTCGCCGCTCGGCCGTCGGCCGGGACGCCACCGACTCGACCCGGGTCAGCACCGATTCCGGTACGTCGACCTGCGCCACAGTGCCGGTGCCCGGGTTGTGCAACTGCACCCGGATCCCGTGCCGGGCGGCCAGGTGGGCCACCACGTGCAGGCCCATGCTGCCCGCCGCCGCGCTGGACAGCGTGGCCGGCGCGGCCAGCCGATCGTTGATCTCGGTCAGCCGGCTCTCGCTGACACCGATGCCCTGGTCGTGTACGCGCAGCACCAGCCCGTCGACGGTGCGCCGCCCGTCGACGAGCACCCGGGCCTCCGGTGGCGAGTAGACGGTGGCGTTCTCCAGCAGCTCGGCCAGCAGGTGCACCAGGTTGCCGGCCGCCGCGCCGTGCACCGCAGCGGTCGGCACGTCGATCTCGACCCGCGGGTAGTCCTCGATCTCGGAGGCCGCCGCCCGCACCACGTCGTCCAGCAGCAACGCGCCCTCGTGCCCCCGGCCGGGCTCGCCACCGGCGAGCACCAGCAGGTTCTCGCCGTTGCGGCGCAACCGGGCGGCGAGGTGGTCCAGCGCGAACAGGCGGGCCAGCGCGTCCGGGTCGGTCTCCTCGCGCTCGAAGTCGTCGAGCAGCCGCAGCTGCCGGGTGATGAGCGTACGGATGCGCCGGGCCAGCGCCTCCGCCATCCGGGTCACGTCCAGCCGCAACTCGGCCTGCTGCCCGGCCAGCCGCAACGCGGCCCGGTTCACCGTGTCGAACGCCTCGGCGACCTGCGCCACCTCGTCCTTGCCGCGCCTGATCCCGTCGGTCATCCGGGTCGCCGGACCCTCCGCCGGGGTCCGCTCGCCCGCCGCGATCGCGGTGATCCGTTCCGGCAGCTCCCGGTTCGCCATGGTGAGCGCGGCCACCCGCAGCCGGCGCAACCGGCGGCTGGTGCGTACCGCCAGCAGCACTGCGGTGACGAGCGAGCCGAGTGCGACGGTGCTCGTCGCGCCGGCGGTCAGCACCGCACGCAACCGGGCCGTCCCGGCCAGGTCCGCCGCGTCCCGGTCCAGCCCGTCGGTCAGGTCCCGGCCGAGCAGGTTGTACCGGCGGATCGCGCCGCTCTGCGCCACGTACCAGGCGTCACCGTCGGTCTTCACCGTGCCCGGCGCGCCGTCGGAGTCGAGCACGGCGTCACCCATCCGGCGGGCAGTGGTCACGTCGGTGCCGTCGACCAGCCGGTACCAGGCCCTGTTCGCCGGGGCGGAGGCGATCCGCAGGAACTCGGCCTGCCGCTGCTCCCGGGCACCCCGCAGCCGGCCCAGCCGGGCCAGCTCGCCACTTTGCAGTCCACCCCTGACGAACACCGCCCGCAGCAGGTCGCGCTCCAGCGCGGACAGGTGCTCCTGGGCGGCCACCGCTGCCACCTCGCGCGCCTGGTTGGCCAGGTCGGCGTCGCGGAGCTGACTCGGCAGCGCGTCCGCGACCGCGAGCAGCGACTCCACGAGCGACACGTACGCCGGGTCGCCGCGCTCACCGGCCAACGCCAGGTCCCGGGTGGGTGCGAGCTGCGCCAGGCGCCCGCCCACGTCGTCGAGCACCCCGGCCAGATCCGGGGCGGCCCGGCGCGCGTCACCCTGCGCCGAGCGGTAGCGCTCCACCGCCGTGTCCACCCGCCGGCGCTGCGCGTCCACGAGCGGGCGGCCGGACGTACCGCCGCGCTGGCGCAACGCGGCCGTCTCGGCCAGTTCTCGTTCCAGCTCGTGCACCAGCCGTACGGTCGCGGTGGCGGTGCCGGCCAGCACGCGGGCCCGGTCGGCGTCGGCGGACGCGTCGAGCGCGGCGCCGGTCTGCGCCGCCCCCAGCACGACCAGACCGGCGGTGGCCACCAGGATCGGGGCCAGCAGTTGGACGCGGACCGAGCGGAGGCGTCCGGTGCGGTCCGCGGAGCGGTGATGCCGGCGTACGCGGGCCGGGTGGGGCAGCGGCACGGGGGTCTCCGGGTCGGGTCGGTGGGCCGGGCCCGGACGCGCGTCCGGGCCCGGCCCGTTCGGGTCAGCTCGCGCCGAGGTCGCTCAGCGCCCGCTCCGCGCCGCGGTGCAGCGGCACCGGGTCGGTCTTGCGGGCGTTGCCCAGCTCGATGCCCTTCGCCGCCGGGTTCGCCTGGGCCAGGGCGTCCTTGGAGTCGAACACCGTCCGGGTGATCGCGCAGGCCACGTCGGCGTCCAGGTTGTCCCGCACCAGCAGCACGTTCGGCACCACGATGGTGGGCACGTCGGCCGGGGTCCGGTAGATGTCCTTGCCGATGGTGCCCGCCTGGTACGCCGGATTCAGCTCGGCCATCTTCGGCAGCAGCGGGCTGATGTCGACGAACTTCACCTTGTCGCCCGACGTGGTGAACAGGTCGGTGACCCCGCCGGTCGGCACGCCGCCGGACCAGAAGAAGCCGTCGATGCTGCCGTCCTTCATGCCGTCGACGGTCTTGGTGAGGTCCAGCCGCTGCGCCTGGATGTCCTTGGCCGGGTCCAGTCCGGCGGCGGTGAGCAGCCGGTTGGCGATGACCTCGGTGCCGGACTTGGGCGAGCCGGTGGAGATCTTCTTGCCCTTCATGTCGGCCACCGACGTGATCCCCGCGTCGGCGCGGACCACCACCTGCGTGTAGTTGTCGTAGATCCGGGCCAGCGCCTTCACCGGCTGCGGCGAGCTGAAGCTCCCCTTGCCCTGCACCGCGTTGACAGCGGTGTCGAACAGCGAGAACGCCACGTCGTACTGGCCGGCGACGAGCTGCTCGACGTTCTGCACCGAGGCGCCGGTCTCGGCGGCCGTCCCGGTGAGCTTGCCGTCGGTGGACTTGCTCAGTTCACCGGCGAGCGCGTTGCCGACCACGTAGTAGACGCCCGTGGCGTTTCCGGTGGCGATGCCGACCCGGGTGTCTTTGGTGACCTTGCAGCTGACCTCGCGGGCGGCGTCGTCCTTCGCCGCGCCGTCCTGACGGCCCCCGCAGCCGGCGGCACCGGCGGCGACCAGGACAAGTGCCCCGACACCCGCCACTATCCTCGCGTCGATCCGTCCCACTCTCTCTCCTCCCCAAGGTCCACGGATTCTTCGACCGCCGGGCGGCCGGTGTGCCCGGCGGCGCCACGTCGGACGTACACGCCCGCGACCGCGAGCGCGGCGAGCGCCGCGCCGATCGCCATGGGCAGTGGTTCCAGCCAGAGCAGCACCAGCCCGGCGATCGCGCCGACGATCCGCTCCGGCACGCCGGCCGGGCCCACACCGGGTAGCCAGCCGCCGGCCGCGACCGCCAGCACCGCGACACCCAGTGCCGACACCAGGCCGGCCGTCACGATCCGCCCGGCCCCGCCGATGCCGAGCAGGCCGAGACCGGTCGGTGTGATCACGAAGGCCAGCGGAATCAGGTACGCCGGCAGCGCGTACCGCAGGGTCTGCCACATGGTCGGCACCAGCCGGCCGCCGGTGACCGCGGCGGCGGCGACAGCTGCGAGCGCGGTCGGCGGCGAGACCTCGGACAGCACCGCGAAGTAGAAGACGAACATGGCCGCGGCGGGCGCTTCGACGCCCAGGTTGAGCAGCGCCGGACCGATGATCACCCAGCCGATGACGAACGAGGCGGTGACCGGCACGGCGAGGCCGAGCAGGCTGAGCGCGACGGCGGCGAGCACGGCGGTGAGGGCCAGCACCACTGCCGGCTCGGAGCTGACCGCCTGCGCCCCGTCGATCAGCAGCGCTGCGGCCTGCGGCCCGAGGCCGGTCTTCGTGGTGGTGGCGGTGATGATGCCGGCCGCGGCGCAGACGGCGCTCACCGCGAGCACCCCGCGTACGCCGTCGCGCAGCGCCTCCACCAGCCGGGCCGGCGTGAGGCGGTGGCGCCGGTCCAGGAAGGACAGCACGGCGGCGAGCGCGGTGGCGATGACGACCGCGCGCATCGCCGACGCGCCGAGCGCCAGCACCACGATGATCACGAAGAGCGAGAGGAAGTGGTAGCCGAAGCGGGCCAGCAGCCGCCAGGCCGAGCCGGTGTCGATGACCACCGGGCGGACCCCGGAGCGCCGGGCGTCGATCTCGACGGAGAGCAGGATGCCCAGGTAGTAGAGGATCGTCGGCACCGTCGCCCAGCCGAGCACCTGGAGGTAGGAGACGCCCAGGTACTCGGCGATGATGAACGCCGCGGCACCCAGCGTCGGCGGCGACAGGATCGCCCCCACACCGGCGGCGGCGAGCATGCCGCCCGCCCGCTCGGCCGGGTAGCCGGCGCGGCGCAGGATCGGCCAGGTCACCGCGCCGATGCTGACCGTGGTGGCGGCGCCGGAGCCGGAGACCGTGCCGAGCAGGAAACCCGAGGCGACGGCGGTGCGCCCGGCGGCCGTCCGGGAGCGGCGGAACGCGGCGGCGGACAGCTCCACGAAGAACCGGCCCGCGCCGGACAGGTTGAGCACCGCGCCGTAGATGGTGAACAGCACGATGTAGGAGGCGGCCACGTCCAGCGGGGTGCCGTAGAAGCCGCTGTCGGAGTTGTAGAACGCGTCGACGAGCTGCCCGAAGTCGAGCCCCGCGTGCGCCACCGGCCACGACTGCGGCAGCAGCCCGCCGTAGTAGCCGTACCCGAGGAACAGCACGCAGACCGCCGGCAGGATCCATCCGGTCGTGCGCCGGCACGCCTCCAGCAGCAGGAGCAGCAGCCCGGTGCCGAACGCCACGTCCAGCGGATCGAGCAGGCCCTGCCGGTCGAGGAAGGCGTCGTACCCGCCGCCACCGGCGCCGATGGTGACCGGCAGCACCGGGTAGAGGCAGACGACGAGCGCCGCGAGGGCCAGCAGCCAGTCCACGGGCGTCGGTCCGCGCCGGTCGTCCGCGTCGGCCGCGTCAGCCTTGGCGCGTCGTAGCCGCACCCCCGAGGGGTACGCGAGGAACACGATCGGCAGGACGCCGGCCAGGAAGAAGATCAGGTAGTACTTGCTGCCCTGGGCCAGCGGGAAGAACACCTGCCAGAGCGTCAGCAGCCCGACCGCGACGGTGATGCCGGTGAAGAGGACACCGACCGGTCCGGCGAGTACGCGTCCCGGCTTCTCCTCCTCGAACCGGGCGGCCAGTTCGCGGGCGTCCTGGGTCTGTTCCTGGCTCTCGCTCTTGTCGCGGGTCTCGTTCTCGCCCGTGGTGTCGTGCTCGCCTGCGGTGTGGTGCTCGTCCGCGGTGTGGTGCTCGCCTGCGGTGCGGTGCGCTGCTCGGCTGTGGTGGTGCGTCTCGCCCGGCCCGTCGTCGGCCCACTCGGGCCCGGCGACGCTTCCGTCGTCCGGCGGCAGCGACACCACCTCGGCGTCCACGTCGGACCCCGGTCGTCCGCCGGACGGCGGCCGGGGTTTGGGGGGAGTCGCGTCGGAGGGGCGAACGGGCGGCACGAGGGGGCACGATACGCGAATAGCGCGCATGTTGGGAACATTGCCGATCATGATTGCAATGAGTGACGGAATGGAGCTTCGCTCACTCGCGTCACTTATTTCTTGAAACTGTTTCGCAATGGCGGGAGAAGGGTTCTCCCGGCTCTCTCCCGATATCACTTACAACGATGAAGAATGAACGTGCCGGGGATGCTTGTCGTCACGCAACGTGTCCACTGAGGTGGGTGCGTCTTTCGTGGCGGCTCGCGCGGACGGCGCGCGTAGCGCCCCCGCTCGCGCCGTGCTGTGTGCGCTCGCGCCCGCCACGCTCTACCGGTTGGGAAATGGCTGGAAAGCGTGTTCGCCGTCTCGCGTTTCCACGATCGACTCCACTTCGCCGAGGTGGTGGCATCGGAAGACGGATCACGCGTTACCTCAGCGCCCCGGCTTTCGCCGCCCGTACACCGCGCTCTCGCTTCCGCACAGGTGGCCGGTCGACCGGTGGCCGACCCTCGGTGAGTGGAACGTCATGGGTGCTTCCGGCCCCGTTTGACACCCATGACGTTCCACTCGTCGTGACGGTCGTCGTGATGGTGGCGATCGGTGGTCGCGGCGGAGCGACGGCTCGCCGGGATTTCGGGTGGGGAGTGGCGGGGCGGCGGTGGGAGCGCTGCCCCCGCCGCCTTTGCTCTGCATCCATCGGCGCACATGGTTACGGAGCGTGTCTGTCGCGCGCGTGGCTGCAGAGCCAGAGGCGGCGAGCGGGCGGA